>NZ_JBHTRF010000021.1:0-122891 GCF_042796115.1 Kitasatospora sp. NPDC056446
GCGTTGGGGTGCGTGCATCGCAAGGCGGAGGAGGGAGTCCATGCGGAGCATCGGCGACCGACGACAACGCGGCGAGGTGCGTGCCCCGGCGTCGCACGCCCGGCGGGAATCGTCAGACACGCCCTCACGAACAGTCATCCTGACCCGAGGGATCGGCACCGTAGTCGCACCTCAGGAGGCGCCGCCATGGACCGGACCGCCCGCCACCCCTCCGCACCGACCCGCCCGTCCCTCCCGACCCGGCCGACCCGCCCGTCCCGCTCCCGGCGGCGACTGGTCGCGGGCTGCGTCGCGGCGGCCGCCGTCCTGGGGCTGACCGCCTGCGGGACCGCCAGTGGGGCGCTCCAGCCGCCGGCCACCACGGCCCAGTCGCCGAACGCCGCACAGCCGACCACCGCACAGCCGAACGGGACGGCCGCGACCACCATCGCGCCGACGCCCGGCTCCGACGGCATACCGCCCGCCCCGGCCGCCTCCGCCCCGGCCGTTCCGACCACCCCGGCCGTGCCTTCCTCCTCTCCGACCGCCCCCTCGGCGCCGGTGAAGCCGCGCACGCCCAAGGTGCCGGACACCTCCTCCCCGACCTCGCCCACGGTGCCCACCACGCCGACCGCGCCGGCCACCCCCGCCGCTCCGCCCGAGCACCCCGGGGCCGGCACGGTGATCGGCTCCACCGCCTCCGGCGGCCGGACGGTCGCGCTCACCTTCGACGACGGCCCCGGCCCCGCGACCGGCCAGATCCTCGACCTGCTCGCCCAGTACCACGCCAAGGCCACCTTCTGCGAGATCGGCCAGAACGCCGCCGCCAACCCGGCCCTGGTCAAGCGCGTCCTGGCCGCCGGGCACCGGCTCTGCGACCACAGCGTCCACCACCCGCAGCCGTTCGCGAAGCTCCCGCACGACAGGGCCGCGTACGAGATCACCGCGGCCCGGGACATGATCGTCCAGGCCAGCGGCCCCGGCACCCGGGTCGACTGGTTCCGCGCCCCCGGCGGCGGCTTCAACGCCGACAACGAGCAGATCACCGCGAGCCTGGGCATGTCCTCGCTCGGCTGGTCCGTCGACCCGCGCGACTGGTCCCGCCCCGGCGTGCCGGCCATCGTCTCCACCGTGCAGAAGCAGCTCAAGCCGGGCGGCGTCATCCTCATGCACGACGGCGGGGGCGACCGCAGCCAGACCGTGGCCGCGCTCAAGCAGCTGCTGCCCTGGCTGGTCGCCCAGGGGTACACCTTCGACTTCCCGGCTGCCTAGCGGCCCAGGGGGCTCCGGCCCGTCTGTTCGCCCGTCGTTCACCCGGTGGACAGCGGGCGGACGGTGCCCCCGGCGGAGCGCCACCACTAGCATCCGGCCATGACGGCGAACGGGCCCGAAGACGGCCGACTCCCCCTCCACGCACGGCAGATGAGCCCCGGCTGGGTGCTCGCCGCCCTCCTCGGGGCGCTGCTCTGCGCGGGCGGCGGATGGCTGCTGTCCACGGCCGTCGTCCTGATCGGCGGGCCCGACGACTGCGAGGTCCCGCCCTGTCACGGCGGCCCGGTCACCGCGCTCTACCTCCTCGGCGGGCTCTTCGCCGGCGGTGTCGGCCCGACCGCCACGGCCGCCGCCACCGGCCGGGCGACGGCCGGCTCGCCCCGGCTGCTGCCCCTCGCCCCGGTCCTGTGCGTCTCCTTCGCCGTCGGCCTGCTCGGCGCCGCCCGCACCGAGGGCCGCACCCACGTGTGGGCGCTCGCCGCGGCCGCGGTGCTCGCCGCACTGGCCGTGCCGAGCGCCATCATGGCCCGGCCGTACCGCGCTCGGGAACGGGCGGCGTACCTGGCGGCCGTGGCCGCCGCGCGCCGCCTCGACGCCCACGGCGTCCGCACCACCGGCACCGTCACCGCGATCGAATCGCTCGGCTCCGCCGAGGAGCACACCCTCCGGCTCCGGCTGACCGTCCGCTACCCGACGGCCGACGGCACCGGCCACACCCGTCGGTTCACCCGCGACTACCCCGTCTACGACGCCCCCCGCACCGGCGGCCGCGTCGCCGTCCGCTACGACCCGCAGGACCCGGCCACCGCCGACCTCGGCGACCTGCTGCCCGACGCCGCGCCCCCGCAGGGCACCCGCCCGCCGCTGACCGCCGAACTGACCCGCCTGGCCGCGCTGCACCGCGAAGGCGCCCTGGACGCCGCCGAGTTCGAGCGCGCCAAGGCCGCCCTGCTGGCCGACCCCGACCGGCCGTAGGGTGGGGCCGCATGAGCCGCCCCAGCACCGCCGACCTCGTCGCCGCCGTCCCCGCACTGGCCTCGTACCTGCGGCCCGCCACGCTGCTCCACCCGTACGCCGCGACCCCCGACCCGCGGGCGAGCCGGATCGGCGGGCCCGCGCTGTGGCCGGCCGGCGAACCCTGGCCGCAGTGCACCGCCGAGCACCTCTGCGACGAGTACCGGGACGTCTCCGCGGCCGACCGCGCGATCTGGGAGGGCATCGACCGGGCCGTACGCGAGCGGGCCCGGGCCGGCGGCCGGGCGCACGTCGTCACCTGGGCGGAGGCCGCCGAGCAGGAGCGGATCATGGACGGCGGCGACTGGATCGACCTGGTCGGCTGGCGCACTCACCGGACCGTCCCCGAGCGGCCCGCCGCCGCGACGGCCATGGTGCCGCTCGCCCACCTGCGCGCCGAAGACGCCCCGCACCTGCCCTGGCCGGAGGGCGCCGACCGGCTCCAGGTCCTCTGGTGCCCCAACGACCACGACGGCCTCCAGGGCGAGCGCTACTACCACGGCCCGAACGTCGGACTCCACTGGCAGCGCGCCGCCGACCTCGCCCCCGCCGCTCCCCCGGCACCCCGGCGCAGCGAGGACCGGTACCTGCCGACGCCGTGCGCGCTGCGCCCCGAACGGCTCGCGGACCTGCCCGACCAGGACGAACTGCCCGAGGCCGTCCACGACGCGGCGGAGGAGTTCGCGCGGCGGCACGGCCTGGAGTACCACCGCGCGCTGTCCTGCGCGGAGGGCTGGAAGGCCGGTGGCTGGCCGTCCTGGCACTCCACCGACCTCGTCCCGGTCGACTGCGGCTGCGGCGCCCGGATGGTCCACCTGCTCACCGTCGACAGCGGCGGCGACCCCGGCCTGTCCGTCGGACGGTTCGGCGAACTGCGCGTCTTCGTCTGCCCGACGGACCTCTCGCACCCCGTGGGTCTGAACATCCAGTAGGCCCGCCCGGGGCGGGCGGACCTCAGCGGGCGGGCCAGCGCGGGTCGACCACCGCCTGCGGGTCCTTGCCCCGGCGCAGCCAGGACTGGAGGCCCTCCGCCCAGTCCCGGTACCAGCCGATCTGCCGCCCGTGCAGGTCGGCCGGGGAGACCTCGCCGACCTCGGCCGGGTAGCGCCCGGCCAGGGCGACGGCGACCCGCACGGCCGCCAGCGCGTCGCTGCCCGCCTCGTGCGCGTCCGTCAGCTCCACCCCGTAGACCTCGCAGACCCGCTGCAGGGTGCGGGAGCCCTTGCGGTACTTGTCCACGGCCCGGTCGATCACCAGCGCGTCCAGCACCGGACCGACCGGCCCGCCCAGGCGCTCCGCGAGCACGGGCAGCCCGTACCGGCGCAGCTCGGCGTCGAGCAGCGACAGGTCGAACGGCGCGTTGAACGCCACCACCGGCCGCCCGGCGACGATCCGCTCGCAGAGCGCGGCGGCTATCTCCTCCACCGCCTCCTTCGCCGGCCGCCCCTTGCCGCGCGCCACGCCGTCCCCGATCCCGTGGATCGCCTCCGCCTCGGCGGGTATCGGCACCCCGGGGTCGAGCAGCCAGTGCGCGGCGCCCACGCGGGCGGCCCCGACCGTGTCCACGAGCGCGGCCGTGACGATGCGGTCCACGGCCGGGTCGGTGCCCGTGGTCTCCAGGTCGAAGCCGACCAGTGGCTGCTGCCACCAGCTCATCAGGTGTGTCCTTCCGTCCAGCCTCTCCGAACAGCCCCTATCATCACCCGCCCCACCGACAACCCGGCCGGCCGCCCCGGCCCGGGGGTCGGGCGGACGGTGGCCGGGGGGCCGGTCAGGCCCCGAACGGGGGGCCATCAGGGGGCCGGGCGGACGGTGGACGGGAGGCTGGTCAGGTGCCGGCCAGCAGGGTGCGGCCGAGCCAGTCGTCCTGGTCCCGGACGCCGGGCAGGACGTAGAAGTAGCCGCCGCCGGTGGGGCGGAGGTGGCGGGCGAGGGGTTCGGTGTTGAGGCGGCCCTGGACGGCTTCGAACTGGCGCCGCACGTCCTGCTGGTAGCAGCAGAAGGCGAGGCCGAGGTCGGGCTCGCCGTCCTGGTCGAGGCCGCGGTCGAAATTGAAGGCGCGGCGCAGGACGCGGCTGTCGCGGGCGGCGTCGGTGCGGGGGTTGGCGAGGCGGATGTGGGAGTCGAGGGGGACGACGGCGCCGTCGGGGTCGTGGGAGTAGTCGGGGGTGTCGGTCTCGTTGGCGGCGCCGAGCGGGGCGCCGTCGCTCTTGCGGCGGCCGATCAGCCGTTCCTGCTGCCGCAGCGGGACCTCGTCCCAGCCCGCCAGGAGGGTGCGGACGGCGCGGATGACCTGGTAGCTGCCGCCGGCCGCCCAGCGCGGTTCGCCGCCGCCCTCGCCGACCCAGACCAGGGCGTCCATCTCCCGGGCCGAGCCGGTGTCGGGGTTCTCGATGCCGTCCTTGAAGCCGAGCAGGTTGCGGGCGGCGCCGGTGGGGCGCGAGCGGTTCTGGAAGCCGTCGAGTTGCCAGCGCGGGCGGATCAGTCCCTTGCTGCTCCGCAGCAGGTCGCGGATGGTGTGCTGGACGGTGTCGCGGTTCTCGGCGCAGACCTGGAGCGAGAGGTCGCCGTGACATTCGGCGGGGCGCAGGGCGTCCACCGGGAAGGCGGGCATCGCGGTGAGCCGGTGCGGGCGCAGGGCGGCGAGGCCGTAGCGGCGGTCGAACAGGGAGGCACCGACGGCGACGGTGACGGTGAGGTCGTCGGCGGGCAGGACGGGCCCGAGGGTGCCGCTGTCGGTGGGGGCCGCGTCGGGGCCGGGGTCGGGCGGGGTGCCGCCGGCGGTGAGGAAGCGGATCCGGTCGGTGAGGGTGTGCAGGAGGCTCTGGAGGGCGGCGCGGTCGCGGGCCTTGACGTCGAGGGCGAGGAAGGTGCCGTAGCCGGGGGGTGGGTTGGTGATGCCGGCCTGGTGGACGCCGTGGAACGCGATCCCCCTGGTCCCGGTGCGGCCGGCCGCGGCGGCCGGGCGGTCCGGTCCGAGGGCGAGGGGGCCGGCGGCGCCGAGGACGGCACCGGCGCCGAGGGCGGTGCGCAGCAGGCCTCGGCGGGTGGCCCTGGGGTGTCCGGGGCCGGTGGGGTGCGGGCTGTCGATCATGGAATCGGACGCTAACGGGCCGCCGGGCCGGGGCGCCGCGAGCGCGCCGGTCCCGGGGGGCGTGTCGGATGACTACCGGCCGGTCACCAGCCGTCCGGCCTACGCCGGGGCGGGTCCGGACGCGGGTGCGGGTCCGGACGCGGACGCGGGTGCCGGGGCGGGCGCGGATGCGGCGGCCGGTACCGGTCCGGGTGCCGGGCGGTACAGGTGGACGTCGACCGGGTCCTCGTGGACGACGGTGAAGCCGTGCCGTTCGTACAGCCGCTGGGCGGCGCTGCCCCGCAGGACGACGAGGCGCACCGGCTCCCCGGCGGCGTCGGCCCCGGCGAGGAGCCGGCGCAGCACGGCGGTGCCGATGCCCCGGCCCTGGAGGCGCGGGGCCAGGTAGAACAGTTCCAGGTGGCGGCCGCCCTGTTCGTCGGGGCGGACGGTGACGGAGCCCGCGAAGGCGCCGTCGACCAGCAGCACGGAGGTGTACCTGGTGGAGAAGGAGTCCCGCACGCGGCGGCGGGACCGGTCCGGGTCCCAGCGGCCGAGGCGTTCCAGGTCGGCGCGCATCACCTGCTCCTTGAGGTCGGTGATGCGTTCGAGGTCGGCGGGGGCCGCAGGTTCCAGGGTCCAGACGGGAAGGCTGTTCACGGCCCGCAGTCTGGCACCGGCCCCGCCCGGCCGACCAGCGCGTTTCCCACGGTACGGACACCGGGGCGCCGTCCGGGAGAACACCGGGGCACTGTCCGGCCCGGGCGTCAGGACACCGGCCGGGAGTCCCCCCAGATGCCCTCGAACTCCTCGCGGTAGACCTCCAGCAGCCCGGGCTCGGTGCCGCCGGGCTGCTGGCCGGCGCCACCGCGCAGCACCAGCGCCGGGGACTCCATGCCGCGGGCGCGGCGCAGGTAGGGCTGGATGACGCCGAGGTCGCGGCCCTGGCGGCGCCCGCCCGCCTGGCCGGCGGTGCGGGGGCCCTCGACCAGGTAGGCGGTGAAGCGCGGGGTCTCGTCGAAGACCCGGATCTCGAAGCCGCCCTGGTCCCGCAGCCGGGCCCGGACCCGGCGCACGTGCATGATGTTCATCTCGATGGAGCGCGACAACTCGTTGCGTCCGAGGCCGAGTTCGCGTTCGCGGCGGCGCACCGCGCTGCTCGCCGGGTTGAGGAAGAGCAGCCGGACCCGGCAGCCCTCGCCGGCCAGCCGGACCAGGCGCTTGCCGGTGTAGTTCTGGCAGAGCATGCCGAGGCCGATGCCGAGCGCGTCCAGCCGCCGGGCGCCGTCCAGCAGGTCCTCGACCGGCAGGTCGCGCTGGAGCCGGACGCGGTCGGCGTGCACCGCGACCACGTCCGCGTACCGGCCGGCCACCAGGGACTCCACGACGTCGGCGGGCACCCCGCCCGCGCCACCGTCCAGGACGGCCAGCAACCGGGCGGCGGCCCGCTCGGTCTGGGCGAGGACGGTCTGGGTGAGCACCCGGTTGCGGGAGACCACGTGCCGGGCCACTTCCAGTTCGTCCAGGGCGAGTTCGATCTCGCGCCGGTCGGCCAGGTAGGGCTCGAAGCAGGGCCAGTGCTGGACCATCAGTTCGCGCAGCTGGGGCAGGGTGAGGAAGACCAGCGGGTCGTCGTCGGCGGGGTCGAGCAGGTAGCCCTTGCGGCGGCTGACCTCGCGCACGGCACCGGCCCGGTGGGCCCACTCCTCGCCGGCCGGTCCGGCGGCGGCGGTGACCCAGTCCTCGCCGTGGGCGGGGGCGTAGATGGGGTGCAGCACCTCGTCCACCAGGGAGCGCAGCCGCTGCTCGACGAGGTTGAGCCAGACGTAGGCGCGGCCGGACAACCGGACCCGCTGGTAGGCGTCCTCCCACTCCCCGGCGGACCAGGCCAGGGCGGGTATCTCGACCGGGCCGCCCTGGGCGGGCACCAGCGAGCGGCCGGTCAGGGTGGGGCGCATGACCACCGTGGGTGCCTCGCTGCGGGCCGCGCCCCGTTCGGGGCCGTCCGGCCCGGAGCCACGGCCGCCGGCGGGGAACACCATGCGCCACCTCATCTGGTTGCTGCGGCTGACCACCGCGGGCGCGGGGGCCGTTGACAGACCGTCGGGGCCCGCCGGGTCGGCCGGGGCGGCCGGACGATCAAGGGTACTGCCCGCCGAGAGGCGCCCGCAGCCGGATGCCCGAGGGCCGGCCCCGCCCCGGGGGCCGCCCCGCCCGCACCACTGGCACCACCGGCACCACACCAGCGGCACCACTCTTCACACGAATGCCCGCCGGACACTCGTTCGGCCCAACCCGGGCCGGTTCTCCCGGCCACCGGGGAAGGGCTCGGGAATCATGCGGGCTGTGCCGTGCGTCACGGCACGCGAGCAGCGCACATGCCCGGTCACCCGGCCGGGCAGGAGAGCGTCCGGGTCCGGTCGGACCGTCGGACGTATTGTCGGACTACATGTCAGTTTCCGTCAGCAGCAAGGAAGTTGAGGAGCCATGCAGGTCTGGCCCGGTACGCCCTACCCGCTCGGCGCCACCTACGACGGGGCCGGCACCAACTTCGCCGTGTTCTCCGAGAGTGCCGACCGCATCGAGCTGTGCCTGATCGACGGGGACGGCTCCGAGACCGCCGTCGAACTGCGCGAGACGGACGCCTTCGTCCGGCACGCCTACCTCCCCGGCATCCAGCCCGGCCAACGCTACGGCTTCCGCGTGCACGGACCGTACAACCCCGGCCTGGGCCAGCGGCACAACAGCGCCAAACTGCTCCTGGACCCGTACGCCAAGGCGATGAGCGGCCACATCGACTGGGACGAGTCCGTCTACGGCTACCACTTCGGTGCCCCCGAGCGCCGCAACGACCTCGACTCCGCCCCGCACACCATGCACTCGGTGGTGATCAACCCGTACTTCGACTGGGGAACCGACCGGCCGCCGCGCACCGACTACCACCGCACCGTGATCTACGAGGCCCACGTCAAGGGCCTCACCCGGCTGCACCCCGGCATCCCCGAGGAGATCCGCGGCACCTACGCGGGCCTGGCCCACCCGGCGACGATCGAGCACCTCGCCAAGCTCGGCGTCACCGCGATCGAACTGATGCCGGTGCACCAGTTCGTCCGCGACCACCGGCTGCGCGACCTCGGCCTGGCCAACTACTGGGGCTACAACACCGTCGGCTTCTTCGCCCCGCACTCCTCCTACTCCTCCACCGGCGACCGCGGCCAGCAGGTGCAGGAGTTCAAGTCGATGGTGAAGGCGCTGCACGCGGCCGGCATCGAGGTGATCCTGGACGTCGTCTACAACCACACCGCCGAGGGCAACCACCTAGGCCCGACCCTCTCGCTGCGCGGCCTGGACAACGTCTCCTACTACCGCCTCGCCCGCGACCAGCGCTTCTACGAGGACACCACCGGCACCGGCAACAGCCTGCTGATGCGCAGCCCGCACGTGCTCCAGCTGATCATGGACTCGCTGCGCTACTGGGTCACCGAGATGCACGTGGACGGCTTCCGCTTCGACCTCGCCGCCACACTCGCCCGGCAGTTCCACGAGGTCGACCGGCTCTCCTCCTTCTTCGACCTCGTCCAGCAGGACCCGGTGGTCTCCCAGGCCAAGCTGATCGCCGAGCCCTGGGACCTCGGCGAGGGCGGCTACCAGGTCGGCAACTTCCCGCCGCTGTGGACGGAGTGGAACGGGATGTACCGCGACACCGTGCGCGACCTGTGGCGCGGCGAGAACGCCACCCTCGCCGAGTTCGGCTCCCGGCTCACCGGCTCCTCCGACCTCTACCAGGACGACGGCCGCCGCCCGATCGCCTCCATCAACTTCGTGACCTGCCACGACGGCTTCACCCTGCGCGACCTCGTCTCGTACAACGAGAAGCGCAACCAGGCCAACGGCGAGGACAACCGCGACGGCGAGTCCTTCAACCGCTCCTGGAACTGCGGCGTCGAGGGCCCCGCCGACGACCCTGCCGTCGAGGAGCTGCGAGCCCGCCAGCAGCGCAACTTCATCGCCACCCTGATGCTCTCCCAGGGCGTGCCGATGCTCTCCCACGGCGACGAGCTCGGCCGCACCCAGCTGGGCAACAACAACGCCTACTGCCAGGACAACGAACTCACCTGGGTGCACTGGCCGGACGACGACGGGCCGCAGGCGCGGCTGCTGGAGTTCACCCAGGGGATGATCTGGCTGCGCCGCGACCACCCGGTGTTCCGGCGGCGCCGGTTCTTCCACGGACGGCCGGTGTCCGCCTCCGGCGGGTTCGACGACCTCACCGACATCGCCTGGTTCACCCCGGCCGGGGAGGAGATGACCAAGCGCAACTGGGGCGCCAGCCACGCCAAGTCGCTGACCGTCTTCCTCAACGGGTACGCGATCTCCGAGCCGGACCGGCGCGGCGGGCGGATCATCGACGACTCCTTCCTGCTGATGTTCAACGCGCACTTCGAACCGCTGGAGTTCACCGTGCCCGCCGACCACGGCCGGGAGTGGCAGGTCGTGGTCGACACCGCGCAGCCCCGGCTGCCCGCCCCGGGGACGGGGGCCCGGGTCAAGGCCGGGGACACGCTGTGGCTCACCGACCGCTCGCTGCTGGTGCTCCAGCGGCCGGCCTAGCGGGGGCGCGGCGCGGACGGGACCGGGCGGACGGGTGGAACGACCGGGTCCCAGGGTGGGCCGGACGACCCGCCCGGGGAAGCGGCGCGGTCACCTGTTCGGATCAGCAGCGGGTCTTGGCGGCGGGCCGCCCCGGGTACCTATGGAGCTATGACCTCCGCCGCCGAGCCCGCGCAGCCCCGCCCGGCCGCCACCCCGCCCGGCACGCCCACCGCGAGCTACCGCCTCCAGCTCCAGCCCGGCTTCACCCTCCGCGACGCCACCGCCGCCGTCCCCTACCTGGCCGCCCTCGGCGTCTCCCACCTGCACCTGTCCCCGCTGCTGGAGGCCGTCCCCGGCTCCACCCACGGCTACGACACCGTCGACCACACCCGGATCAGCGAGCAACTCGGCGGCGAGACGGCCCTGCGCGCCCTGGCCGCCGCCGCGCACCGGCACGGACTGCGGCTGATCGCCGACGTGGTGCCCAACCACATGGCCGTGCCCACCCCCGAACGGCTCAACCGCCCGCTCTGGCAGGTGCTGCGCGACGGGCCCGACTCGCCGTACGCCCGCTGGTTCGACATCGACTGGACCGCCCAGCCCGGCCCCGCCGACGCCCCCGGACGCGGCCGGGTACTGCTGCCGGTGCTCGGCGACCGGCTCGGCGCCGTCCTCGACCAGCTGACCGTGGACGGCGAGGTGCTGCGCTACCACCGGCACGAGCTGCCGCTGCGCCCCGGCACCCGGGAGCTGCCGCTGCCCGAACTGCTCGGCCGCCAGTGGTACCGGCTCGCCTGGTGGCGGCTGGCCCGCACCGAGCTCAACTACCGGCGCTTCTTCACCGTCAACGAGCTGATCGCCCTGCGGGTCGAGGACCCGGAGGTGTTCGCCGCCACCCACGCCGTCCTGCTGCGGTTGCACGCCGACGGCGTCCTGGACGGCTTCCGGATCGACCACCCGGACGGGCTCGCCGACCCGCGCGGCTACCTGCGCCGCCTCGCCGCGGCCACCGGCGGGGCGCCGGGGACCGGCGGAGCAGCGGGGGCCACCGGCGGCGCGTACGTCGTGGTCGAGAAGATCCTCACCGGCGAGGAGCGGCTCCCCGCGGACTGGCCGGTCGCCGGCACCACCGGCTACGACGCGCTGCGCCGCATCGACGGCGTCCTCACCGACCACGCGGGCGCCTGCCGGCTGGCCGGGGCGTACGAGTCGTTCCTGCGCGGCGGCACCGTCCGGGACCCGTGCGAGGACCCGCACCCGGCGGTCGCCGCCGCCCGGCGCGGACGGGCCGACATGACCGGTCCGGACGGCGAGCTCGCCGCCGAGGTCGAACGGCTGGTGCGGATCGCGCTGCGGATCGGCGCCGCCGAGCCCGCCCACGCCGACCACGCGCCCTGGCAGCTGCGCGCGTCGCTCGGACGGCTGCTCACCGGCTACCCGGCGTACCGGCCGTACGCGCGGCCCGGGGAGCCCGCCGACGACAGCCACCTGCGAGCCGTCCTGGCCGGCTCCGCCGACCCGACCGACCGGCTGCTGGCCGCCCTCGCGCTCGGCGGGCTGGGGCGCGGCGCCGACCGGGACGAGTTCTGCGTGCGCTTCGCCCAGACCGCCGCCGCGGTGGCCGCCAAGGGCGTCGAGGACACCGCCTTCTACCGCTGGAACGCGCTGCCCGGCCTCAACGAGGTCGGCGGCGAGCCCGCCCGGCCCGGGCTGCCCCCGGCGGACTTCCACGCCTGGTGCCAGCGGCAGGAACGCGCCTGGCCGCACGGCATGACCGTGCTCTCCACCCACGACACCAAGCGCAGCGCCGACGCCCGCGCCCGGCTCGCCGTGCTCGCCGAGCAGCCCGGCACGTGGGCCGCCGAGGCCGCCGCCTGGTCCACCGCGGCCGGGCCCCGGGCGCCCGGCCTCGACCCCGACACCGACTGGCTGCTCTGGCACACCCTGGTCGCCGCCTGGCCGATCGACCCGGACCGGCTGGCCGCCGCGCTGCTCAAGGCCGCCCGCGAGGCCAAACTGCACACCTCCTGGACGGCCGCCGACCCCCGCTACGAACGGGCCCTGGAGGACCGGGCCCGCGCCGTCCACGGCAACCCCGGGCTGCTCCCCCGGATCGAGGGCGCGGTGCACGCCCTCGCCCCGTACGCGCGCTCCAACACCCTCGCCGCCGCGCTGCTGCACCTCACCGTGCCGGGCGTGCCGGACCTCTACCAGGGCAGCGAGGAGCCGCTGTACACCCTGGTCGACCCGGACAACCGGGGCGTGGTGGACTTCGGCGCGCTCGCCGTACGGCTCACCGACTCGGCCACCGCGCGCCCCGGCGACCTCGCCCGCGAGAAGCTGCACCTCACCACGACCGCGCTGCACCTGCGCCGCTCCCGCCCGCTCGGCGGCTACCGCCCGCTGACCGCGGCGGGCCCCGCGGGCGACCACCTGCTCGCCTTCGCCCGGGGGGACGACGTGGTCACCGCCGTCACCCGGCTGCCGTACGGGCTGGACCGGGCGGGCGGCTGGCAGGGCACCGTGCTGGAGCTGCCGCCCGGCGGGCCGTGGACCGACGAGCTGACCCTGCGGGGCTTCCCGGCGGGCGCGGTGCCGGTGGCCGACCTGCTGGCGACCCACCCGGTGGCGCTGCTGACGAGGAGGGGCTGATGGCGGTCTACGAGGTCTGGGCGCCGAACGCCGGATCCGGCGTCAGCGTCGAAGTCGACGGCGCCCCGCACGAGTTGGCCCGCTGCGCCGACCGGGACGGCTGGTGGTCCGGCGAGGCCCCGGCGGGCGACTACGCGTTCCGCCTCGACGGCGGGCCGCCGCTGCCCGACCCCCGCTCGGCCCGGCAGCCGTTCGGCCCGGACGGTCCGAGCCGCCCGGTGGACCACGCCGCGTTCCACTGGTCGCAGCCCGTCCGGCGCGGGCGCCCGCTGCCCGGGGCGGTGCTGTACGAGCTGCACGTCGGCACCTTCACCACCCGCGGCACCTTCGACGCCGCCGCCGAACGCCTGGACCACCTGGTCGGGTTGGGCGTCGACTTCGTCGAGCTGATGCCGGTCTGCCCGTTCCCCGGCCGGCACGGCTGGGGCTACGACGGGGTCTCGCTCTGGGCCGTCCACGAGCCCTACGGCGGGCCCGACGGGCTGAAGCGCTTCGTCGACGCCGCCCACCGCAAGGGCCTCGGCGTGGTGCTGGACGTCGTCCACAACCACCTCGGCCCGTCCGGCAACTACCTTCCCGCGTACGGCCCGTACTTCACCGACCGGCACCACACCCCGTGGGGGGCCGCGGTGAACCTGGACGCGCCCGGCTCGGACGAGGTGCGCGCCTACCTGATCGGCAGCGCCCTGGCCTGGCTGCGCGACTACCGGATCGACGGCCTGCGGCTGGACGCCGTGCACGCCCTCGCGGACGACCGCGCGATCCACTTCCTGGAGGAACTCTCGGGCGAGGTACAGAAGTTGGCGGTCACCACGAACCGCCCGCTGTTCCTGGTCGCCGAATCCGACCTCAACACCCCGCGCACCACCGCGCCGCGCGAGGCCGGCGGCCAGGGCCTCACCGCCCAGTGGAGCGACGACTTCCACCACGCCCTGCACTGCGCGCTCACCGGCGAATCCCAGG
Source organism: Kitasatospora sp. NPDC056446 (assembly GCF_042796115.1). NCBI lineage: Bacteria > Bacillati > Actinomycetota > Actinomycetes > Kitasatosporales > Streptomycetaceae > Kitasatospora > Kitasatospora sp. NPDC056446. Next base: position 13,547 of record NZ_JBHTRF010000021.1, read on the forward strand.
GCTACTACCGGGACTTCGCGCGCGAGCCGCTCACCGCCGTCGCCCGCACCCTCACCCGGGGCTTCTTCCACGACGGCACCTGGTCCTCCTTCCGCGGCCGCACCCACGGACGGCCGTTCCCGACCGGCGAGGGCCACCGGCTGCTCGGCTACCTCCAGACCCACGACCAGATCGGCAACCGGGCGCTCGGGGACCGCCTCTCCACCACCCTGCCCACCGGCCGGCTCGCCTGCGGCGCCGCGCTGGTGCTCACCTCGCCGTTCACCCCGATGCTGTTCATGGGCGAGGAATGGGGCGCCGCGACCCCCTGGCAGTACTTCACCGACCACACCGACCCGCACCTCGCGGACGCCGTCCGGCAGGGCCGGCGGCGGGAGTTCGCCGCGCACGGCTGGGCCGCCGAGGCCGTCCCCGACCCGCAGGAGCCCGCCACCCTGCTGCGCTCGGTCCTCGACTGGACCGAGCCCCGGCGCACCCCGCACGCCGAACTGCTCGACTGGTACCGGACGTTGATCAGGCTGCGGCGCGAACGCCCGGAGCTCGCCGACCCCGACCTCGGCGCGGTGCGGACGGTGACCGACGAGGCGGCGGGCTGGCTGGTGGTGCACCGCGGCCCGTACCGGATCGCCGTCAACCTCGGACCGGAGGAGGCCGCGCTCCCGCTGGGGGCCGCCGGGCGCGAGGTGGTCGCCGCCTTCGGGCCGGCCGTGCTGGACGGCGCGGTGGTGCGGGTGGCGCCGGACGCGGTCGCGGTGGTCGCGGTCGCGGTGTAGGCCGGGCGGGGCAGGGCGGGGGCAGCGGGGCTCACCAGAGGAAGGTGCCGATCCGCTGCTTCAGCGAGGCCGCGTCCAGGCCGTAGGCCGCCAGGTGCTCCGGGATCGAGCCGTAGTGCCGGTGCTCCTCGCGCGGCACGCCCAGCCCCAGCACCCGGTGCGGGCGGTCGGCCAGCGCCGCGTGCGCCTCGTTCGCCGAGGTGCCCGCCAGGTACGGCTCGACCAGCACCACGTCCGCGCGGTCGCCGACCGCCGCGCGCAGCCCGGCGGCGTCGAAGGGGCGCACCGTCGCCGCGTACAGCACGGTGACGTCCAGGCCCTCGGTGGCGGCGAGCACCGCGTCCAGCATCGGCCCGACGGCCAGGACGGCGCCGCGCGAGCCCTTGCGGACGGTGGTGAAGCGGCCCGGCTCCACGGCCACGGCGGCCTCGTTCTGGTGCCCCGAGAGCCGGACGTACACGTTGCGGTCGCCGTCCGCGTAGGCGTGGCGCAGCAACTGCTCGGCCTCGTCCGGGTGGCCGGGGACGTGGACCGTCCAGTCCGGCAGGGTGTCCAGCAGCGCCACGTCGCCCGGCGACATGTGGGTGCGGCCGCCGGCCGGCCAGTCGTACGAGCCGGCCGCGCTCACCAGGACGGCCCCGACGCCCTGGTGGACCAGGTCCAACTTGACCTGCTCGAAGGGCCGTTCGATCAGGAAGCTGGCGAAGGTGTGGGCGATCGGGCGCATCCCGCTGAGCGCCAGTCCGCCGGCCGCACCGATCAGCAGCTGTTCGCGGATCCCGACGTTGACCACCCGGTCGGGGTGGCGCTCCTGCGCCGGGGCGAAGGCGGCCGCGGTGATGTCGGCGAGCACCACGGCCAGCCGGGGGTCCTCGTCCAGCAGGCGGGTGGTGACGTCGACGAAGCGGTCGCGCATGGTGTCCATCGGTGGGGTTCCCTTCGGGGGTCTGCGGCTTGGTGCGTCTTGGTGCGGCTTGAGGCGACTTGAGGCGGTCGGGCGGTCGGGCGGCAGGGCTCAGGAGTCCTTGGGCTCGACCCGGGCGACCACCACGTGCGGGCGGCCCGGGTGCTCGGCGGTGAAGGCGCGGTACAGCGCCTCGTGGTCGCGGCCGTCGACCGTCGCGGTCGACCAGCCCTCGGCCTCGAACCGGGCCGCGATCCCGCCCCGCCAGCCGTGCGTGGCCGAGGAGTTGTCGATCACCACCGCGTGCAGCCGGTCCAGCCCGTACGCCCCGGCGAAGGCCACCGCCTCGGCGTTGGAGCCCTCGTCGAACTCGGCGTCGCCGACCAGCACCCACACCGCCGGGTCGGTCAGGCCCTGCGCCCGCAGCCCCAGCGCCGTGCCGACGGCCAGCGGCAGGCCGTGCCCGAGCGAGCCGGAGGCGATCTCCACGCCGGGGATCAGCAGGCGGTCCGGGTGGTGCCCGAGCGGCGAGTCGTAGCCGCCGAAGCTCGGCAGCACCTCGGGGTCGATGAAGCCCTTGGCCGCGAGCACCGCGTAGTACGCCATCGGGCCGTGGCCCTTGGACAGCAGGAAGCGGTCACGGTCCTCGGCCTCGGCGCTGCCGGGGGTGACCCGCAGCACCCGGTCGTACAGCACCCAGAGGGCGTCCAGGGTGGAGGTGGCGGCGGGGCCGTGCTTCTCGTCGCCGGTCATCAGGCCCATCAGGGCCGGCAGGTCCTCGAACCGGGCGCCGGCGGCAGGCTCCGACCGGGTCCCGGGACGGGTGCCGGTCACGGTTTCCGCGGTTGCGTTCGTCGTCATGACCACGATGGTGCAACTTAAAGCCAGCTTGAGGTCAAGCGGTTACAGTGGGCTCCCATGACCGCCCATTCCGACGGCCGCGGCACCTCCGGCCCGCACCACGCCGACCTGCTCACCATCGGCCGGCTCGCCGAGCGCAGCGGCCTCGCCCCCTCCGCCCTGCGGTACTACGAGAGCCTCGGCCTGATCGCCGCCACCCGCACCACCGGCGGCCAGCGCCGCTACACCCGCGGCACGCTGCGCCGGATCGCGTTCATCCGCGCCGCCCAGCGGGTCGGCCTCTCCCTGGACGAGGCCCGGGTCGCCCTCGACCGCCTCCCCGAGCGCCCCGCCCCCAGCGGCACCGAGTGGGACCGGGTCGCCGGGTCCTGGCAGACCCGGATCGACGAGCAGATCGCCGAACTCGAACGGCTGAAGCGCAAGCTGTCCGGCTGCATCGGCTGCGGCTGCCTCTCCCTGACCCGCTGCGCCCTCTACAACGCCGGCGACCGCGCCGCCGAGGCCGGCCCCGGCGCCCGCTACCTGCTCACCCGCGACCCGGCCGACGGGCCCGAACCGGTCTCCCCGGCCGCCGACGCCTGCGGCAGCCGCCCCGCCGGCCGGTGAGAACCCCCTTGCCGCCGCCGCGCCGCCCTGCCTACGCGGTGGGCCGCGAGCACGTCCTCAAGCTGTTCCCGGCCGCGAGCGCCCAGGATGCCCTCGCCGAGGAGTGGTTCGGCGTCGCGTAGGCCGAACCTTTCGGATACCGCCGGGCGCGCGCCCGCCGTCACCCGGTGACCGACCGGGCGAGCCGGAACCCCACGTCGTCGATCCGCAGCGTCGGATGGCTGCGCCGGCGGACGGAGGCGCGGCAGCTCCAGTGCTCGTCGAACCAGCCGCCGCCGCGCAGGACGCGGTAACTCCCGTACACCTCGGCGTCGTAGAGGTCCCAGCACCACTCCCACACATTGCCCAGGAGGTCGTACAGCCCGTAGGCGTTCGGCCGCAGTTCGCCCACCGCGTGCATGCGCTCGCCCGAGTTGGCGCGGTGCCAGGCGATCTCGTCCAGCGGGCCGTAGCGCGGGCCGTCGGTGCCGGCGCGGCAGGCGTGCTCCCACTCGGCTTCGGTGGGCAGCCGGTAGCCGTCGGCGGCGCGGTCCCAGGTGACGTCCTCGCCGTCCGACGCGTAGGCGGGGGTGCGGCCTTCGCGCCGGGAGAGCTCGTTGCAGTAGCGGACGGCGTCGTGCCAGGAGACGCTGTGCGCGGGCCGGCGGTCGTCGGTCACGCCTTCGTACTCCTCGCGGGTGACCGGACAGGACGCCAGCTCGTACCGTGCGACGTCGACGGCCCAACTGCGCTGGGTCCGGCGGTCGGAGAGTGTCACACTGCCGGACGGTACGGTGATCATCCGGCGATCCTACGGTCGGCCGGCGCGCAGCAGGTCGGCCGCGCTCCGCTCGGCCAGTTCCTCCGCGTGCGCGGGCAGCGGCGCACCGGCGTGCAGGGGGCCGCGCACGATGGCGAGCGGCAGGCCGGCGACGGCGAGCCTGAGCCGGTCGACGTCCAGGGGGGTGGCCGCGCCCGCGCGCTCGGCCAGCCCGGCCATGACCTCCCGCAGCCGCCGGCCGCCGAGCCGTTCCCGTTCCCCGTACTCCTGCGGCCAGTCCGCCTTGCCGAAGGCCTCGGCGCCGTACAGCAGCACGACGGCCCGCTCCCGGTGGGCCCGGCACCATGCGACGACCTGCCGGGCCACCGCGCCGGCGGCCAGGTGCGGCTCGGGGTGCGCGTCGAAGGCGGGCAGGCACGCGGCCTGGAACTCCTCCACCGTTCGCAGCCACAACTCGGCGAGCAGGGCGGTGCGTTGGGGGAAGCGGTGGTACACGGAGCCGTTGGGCGCGCCGGACTCGCGGGCGACGGCGGACATGGTGACGGCAGCCGGTCCGCCGGCCGCCGCGAGCCGGACGGCGGCGTCGAGGAGGGTGGCTTCGTCGTGACGGGGTGGCCTCGGCATGAAGTAGAGAGTACTCTCCAATTCAATTGGAGGGGAACCTCCAAAACCAGGAGAGGACCCGGCATGGCCGTGCTCAACATCCACGAACGCACCATCCCGGCACCGGCGGCAGCGGCCGGCGCCCTCATCGACGGCCTCGCGGGCCCCGACGACCCCATCTGGCCCGGACCCGCCTGGCCCCCGATGCTCCTGGACGGCCCGCTCGCGGTCGGCGCCGCCGGCGGACACGGCCCGGTCCGCTACACCGTCGCCGGGTACGCGCCCGGCCAGTGGGTGCGGTTCCGCTTCAACGGCCCGCGCGGCTTCGACGGCTTCCACGAGTTCACCGTCCAACCGGCGGGCGAGGGCGCCCTGCTGCGCCACACCATCGCCATGCGGCTGCACGGCATCGGCCGGCTCAGCTGGCCGCTGGCCTTCCGGTGGCTGCACGACGCCCTGCTGGAGGACGGCCTGGACCGGGCGGTCCGGTCCGGCGGCGGCACCGTGCCCCGCCCCGCCCGCTGGAACCCGTACGTCCGCCTGCTGCGCCGGCTCATCCCGCACTGATCCGCGACTGATACGCGACCGGTCCGGCGCCGACCACTGGCACCCGAGCCGCTCCGACCGCCAGGATGGTCCGGTCCTGGCGGAACACCGGAGAGGGAGCAACGACCATGGCGGAGACGAAGGTCAGCACGGTGGTGGACACTCCGGCCGAGCGCCTGTGGGAGCTGATCGGCGACTTCCACCGTCTCGGCCACTGGCACCCGGACCTGCCCGAGAGCAGGCCCGGCAACGAGCTGACCGGCAACGCGATCGGCACGGTGCGGGTCTTCGAGTTCGGCGGCACCGTGCTGCACGAGACCCTGCTGGGCTACAACGGGGAGGCGCGCAGCTACACCTACAGCTTCCCCGACGGGACCTTCGAGCTGCTCCACTACCGGGCCACCCTGCGGGTCACCCCCGTCACCCAGGCGGACGCCTCCTTCGTGGAGTGGAACGCGACATACGACGTCGAAGCCGGGCACCGCAAGGCCTCCGGCGACTTGGTCCACGGCGTCTTCAGCGCGGGCCTCACCGCCCTGCGCGAGCGCTTCGCGGGCTGACGGCTACACGGTCGACGCCACCCAGGTGACCCAGCCCCAGCCGGTCACCGTGACCGCCGCGCACAGCCAGGCGACCACGACCGCCCGACGGCCGCACTCCCGGCCCCGGGCCCGCTGGAACCCGGCGACCAGCCCGGCGACCGCGGTGACCGGCAGGAGCAGGAAGGCCAGGTAGAAGAGCCAGCCGTCGACCGCCAGCGCGAACATGACACCCACGAGCCCCGACGGCACCGACACCGCCGCGACGGCCATCCCGGCCGCCGCGCAGGCGACCCGGAAGTGGTCCCGGCGGCGGAAGAACGTCGGCACGGCACAGGCCACCGCGCAGACCAGCCCGGCCGCATACAGGAACACCCCGGCCGTGCCGAAGCCGTCCGCCACGGCGACCACGGGCAGCAGGAACGCCCCGACCCCCAGCCCCGAAAGCCACCGGGCACTCACCGGCACCGCGACCATGGATCCCCCTGCACGCCAGAATTTTTGAACGCGTTCGAATCTAGCATGCAGGGGTTCACCGACACACCGCTACGCCACCGGCGGCCGGCCGTCCTCCGCCTCCGCAAGGACCCGCCGACGGACGGCGGCCGACGCCTCGGGCAGCCAGAGCGCCAACTCGGCTTTGAGGCGCCGCCGTTCGGCCCGGAGGAGCCGGGCGAGACGGGTGCGGGAACAGTGCAGGAACCACCGGTCCCGGAGGCGGTCGATCACGCGGACTCCTCGGAGGCGTTCGCCCAGCGGATGCGGACCTCGCGATCCCCGACCGGGAGAACGAGGACGGGCTCGGCGGCGAGGTCGCGGATGATGTCGCGGCCGGCGCAGGGGCCGGTGAAGCGGCGCTCCAGGGTGTAGTGCTGGAAACGCGGCATCGGCAGGTGGCAGATCGAGGCCCAGATCCGCTCCAGGGCGTCGGGGCCCAGCATGTGGACAGTCGGCGGCCTGACGCCCGGGATCTCCACCAGGATGTCGTGATCGGCCCTCACGCGGCCACCTCACACCAGACGATCTTGCCGAGCGGCTCACGCGGGCAGCAACCCCAGCGCGTGGAGACGGACTTCACGAGGTGCAGCCCGCGTCCGGCCTCGTCGCCGAGACCGGACGCGGCAAGGACGAGCGGAACGTCCCGCCGGACGTCGTGCACCTCGATCCGCAGGCGCGCCGGGGTGACGTCGAGCGAGAGGTAGATGAGGTAGCCGGGCGGCGTCCCGTGCCGGATGGCATTGGTGACCAACTCCGAGACGACGAGGAGGCCGGAGTCCCGGAAGCGCTCCCCGTCCGAGACGGAGGAAAGGAGGGCGGAGAGGCGGCCACGGGCCTCACCGGGGGAACGGCGGCTGCGCGGCAGCCAGATGGTGGAGAAGCAGGAAGACATGGCGAAGTCACCTTCCAGGCACACGAGTGGAGAAGGCCAGGCCGCCGACCCGGCGGCCCGTACACGTCCAACACGAAGCGCCCATGGGAGTGCGCCACAGCCTTTGGCCATGCATGTCACGCATAGGCAGCGCTTCGTTACTCACAGCATGGAGCATGTCGAAGACTAGGCGCAAGGCAAGTCGCCAAAATATGAAAACTTTCAGCTTTGGTGACTAGGAGTGCCTCTCAGGCTTCTGTCGGTGGTAGCGAACCGTCACCACTCGCATGCACACTGGTCCCTGAACGTTCTGAAGGGGTTACACAGATGGCAGTCGCAGTGCCAGCCGTGCGGTACCGACGCATCGCCGCTGAGCTGAGGAGGCTCCGCGAGCTGAAGAACCTGTCAGCGGAAGAGGTGGCCTCCCAGGTCGAGGGCGTCAACCTGGTGAAGCTCAGCAGGTACGAGAACGCCCGCGTCCAGCTGAAGCCCGACGTCGTACGCGCGTTGCTCGACTTCTACGAGTGCGACGAGGAACTCAAGGAGGTTCTCGTCGAGATCCTCCGGGACAAGCGACGCCCAGGCTGGATGGCGGGCTACGAGCAACTGAACCCGCTCTACACGGATCTGATCCGCCTGGAAGAGACGGCCGTGGGCAACAAGTCCTATGAGTCTGCCTACATCCCCGGCCTGCTGCAGACCCGACAGTATGCTCACGCCATCATCGCGAGCGGGGTGATAAACAAGCCCAGCATCGAAGAGCGCGTCGAGATCCGGATCAACAGGCAGTCCGTCCTCACCCGATCCGAGAATCCTCTCAAGTTGTGGGCTGTGATTCACGAGGCAGCCCTGACCATGGGTGCCGCCCCAGGCGTGATGGCCGACCAGTTGGACAAGCTGCTCCAATTCAGCCGGCTCCCCAACATCAAGGTCCAGATCATGCCGGCCATGGCTCCGCCACACCCGGGAATGACCGGCCCGTTCGCGCTCCTGGAGTTTCGGCAACGCGATCTCGACTTGGTTCTGCTCAGCGGAATGCTCAGCAGCAACTGGGTTGAGGACCCGGACCAAGTCGACATCTATCAAGCGGCGTTCGACGAAATCATGGCAACCGCCTTGTCCCTCGACGAGTCGCGCAACCTCATCACACAGAAGAGAGACACGCTCAAGTGACACACTTCCCTGTCGCCTCCACGCTCCCCGTGCAGTGGAAGAAGGCAATCGCCAGCAACCCGAATGACAACTGCGTCGAAGTAGCCGACGGCATCACCGGCATCATCCCGGTCCGCGACAGCAAGGACCCCCACGGCCCGGCTCTCGGCTTCACCCCCGAGGCCTGGCAGTCCTTCATCGCCGGCGTCCGCTCCGAGGACTTCCCGACCACCCTCTGACGCAACTCCACCGGGCGGCCCCGCGCACCTCGCGGGGCCGCCCGCCTTACGGCAGTGGTAGCGGCTCGAAGTCGGCCTGGCCGACTTCCTGCGCCCAGGGCGGGCCCTACCCTTCGTCGGCCAAGCCCGCGGTGACCGTGCAGAGGCGCTTGGTGGCGCGGGTGAGGGCGACGTAGAGGTCGCGTTCGCCGGCGGGGCGGGCGCCGGCGATCCCGTCCGGGTCGACGACCACGGCCTCGTCGAACTCCAGGCCGCGCGCCTCCGAGGCGGGCACCAGCCGGGCGTACCGCTCGACCCCGGCCGCCGCCAGCTCCGCCACCCGGTCGTCCGCGCAGACCACACCGAGCAGTTCGCCCGGGTGCGCGGCGGCCTGGGCCCGCAGCTCCCGGACGACGCCGGCCGCCAACCCGTCCCGGGGCACCGCGACCGTACGGGGCTCGTCGCCCCGGCGGATCGAGCGGACCGGCGGCTGGTCCGGGGCGATCCGGCTCAGCAGCTCCCGTGTGGCGGCCAGGATCTCCTGGGTGGTCCGGTAGCTGACGGTGAGCGTCCGCAGGTCGAAGCGGCGGCCGAGGTGCGGGGCGAGCGCCTCGTGCCAGTCCCGTGCGGCCGTCGCCGGGCCGGCCTGCGCGAAGTCCCCGACCAGCGTCATCGACCTGCCCGGGCAGCGGCGCACGACCATCCGCCACTGCATCGCCGTCAGCTCCTGCGCCTCGTCGACGACGACGTGCCCGTAGGCCTGCGCGGGCGGCCCGTCGACCAGGTCCGCCGCCTCGTCGAGCAGCGGCACGTCCGCCTCGGTCCACGGCGCGCCGGGCGTGCGCAGCAGCGACGCCAGTTCCTCGTCGGCGAGTTGCGGCAGGTGCCCGCGAAGCGCGTCGGCGTCGGCCAGCAGGTCGGCGACCACCTCGCCGGGCACCAGCCTCGGCCAGAGCTCCTCGACGGCCCGGTCCACGTGCGGGTCGTCCAGCAGCGCGGCCCGGACGGCGTCGGCGTCGAACTCGTCGGCGCCGGTGGCGGGCGCGTCGTCGATGCCGAGCCTGCGCAGGTCCCGGGCCGCCATCCGGTCGAGGTCGATCCCGGTGAGCTGCGCGACCTCGGCGTCGATCCGGTCCAGCGCGTCGACGGTGCTGCGGGCCAGCGCGCCGGTCAGGGCGTCGACCAGGAGCTCCAGGAAGAGCCCGCGCGCACGGTTGTGCGCGAGCCCGGCCGCCTGCGCCGCCTGCCGAGCCCCGGCGACGTCGGCCTCCGCCAGCCGGACCCACTCCTTCCCGACCCGAACGGTGAACTCCGCGACCGGGGCCTGCCGCGAGCGGACCGACCCGGCCAGGGCGTCGGCCAGAGCGGCGGCGCCCTTGAGCCGCGCCGCCCCGGGCCGCTCCACGGCGCCCGGCGCGACGCCGGCCAGTTCCCCGCAGGTGGCCAGGACCACGTCGTTCTCGCCGAGCGAGGGCAGCACCTGGGAGATGTAGTCGAGGAACCGCGCGTTCGGCCCCAGCACCAGCACGCCCTGCTCGGCCGCCCTGGGGAACGCGTACAGCACGTACGCGGCGCGGTGCAGCGCCACCACCGTCTTTCCGGTGCCCGGACCGCCCTGCACCACCGTCACCCCCCGGTGCGGCGAGCGGACGATCGCGTCCTGCTCGGTCTGGAGAGTCGCAACCGCCGTCCCCATCCGCCCGGTCCGCCGCTCCTGGAGCGCCGCCGCCAACGGGCCGTCACCGATGACGTCCCCGTCGGCCGGCTCCGAGCCGTCCAGCAGCTCGTCGCTCAGCCCGACCACCGTACGGCCGCTCAGGCTCAGGTGGCGGCGGCGCCGCAGCCCCATCGGATGGACCGGCGTCGCCTCGTAGAAGGGCCGCGCCGCCTCCGCCCGCCAGTCCACCAGCAGCGGCAGCTCGTCCTCGTCCCGCTGCAGGCCCAGCCGCCCGATCCGCAGCGCCGTCCCGTCCGCCAGGTCGATGCGGCCGAACACCAGCCCGCCCTCGGCCCCTTCCAACCGGCGTACCTCGCCCGCCAGCCGGCCGGCCGCCACCTCCCGCTCGTACACCTCGCCCGCACTGCCCGCCCGCTCCGCGAGCACCCGCGCGAGCTGCTCCCGCGCCCCGGCGAGCCGCTCGTCGAACAGCTCGCAGATGGCGGACACCCGCGCCCGCTCCGACTCCACCTGGCTCGCGGCACCGTCGCCGGCCTGCGGCACGTGCGGCGGCTGCGAAATTCGCGACAAGGAAAGGCCCCCTCTTTCGGTTCGAGCCGCCACTATGCAGAGCCATTCCGGGAAAGTAAATATTGACTTGTCCCGGCCGAATGTGACCCTCGGTTCCCGGCTCTTCGATTCCGGCAGCGCATTTCCCCGGGTGCCGGGCGCCGCATACCGCGCAAAGGTGGCCGAAGTGTTATCCGGACCCCGTTCCCGCGCCTCTCCGCGGCCTGCGGAAACGGCCCTTCCCGCCCCTGGGCGGGGGTGCCGGCGGGCGTCGGCGCCGGCCCCGGCCCACCGTGCCCCACCGCCCATGGAAGCCCCAACCACCCGTCGCACAAAGGGTTTCGGGCCCCCGGCGGCCTGCCGTCGAGCCGCCTAGGCTCGGCGTCATGAACCGTACGATCCGCACCACCGAGGACGTCTTCGCCCTGCTCGACCGCTTCTTCCCGCCCGCCGAGGACCAGTGGGACCGGTTCTACGCGGACCGGTCCGCCGACCGGCCGTTCTTCGTGCCCAAGCCGGACGAGAACCTGGTCTCCTACCTCGACCGCGGCCTGCTCTCCCCCGGCCGCGCCCTGGACCTCGGCTGCGGTCCCGGCCGCAATGCCGTCCACCTGGCCTCGCACGGTTTCGACGTCGACGCCGTCGACCTCTCCTCCACCGCCGTCGACTGGGCCGAGGAGCGCGCCCGCGAGGCCGGCGTCGGCGCCGGCTCCGGCGCGGCCCTGCGCTTCCACCGGGCGAGCATCTTCGAGGCACGGCTCCCGCACGACCGGTACGACCTGGTGTACGACTCCGGCTGCCTGCACCACCTCCCGCCGCACCGCCGGATCGGCTACCTCGCCCTGCTCGACCGTGTCCTCGCACCCGGCGGGCACTTCGCCGTCACCGTCTTCGCGGCCGGGGCGATGGGCTCCGAGCAGCCCGACGAGGAGCTCTACCGGCTCGGCGGACTGGCCGGCGGGCTGGCCTGGTCGCCGGACGAACTCCGTTCCCTGTTCGACGGGTTCGTGCCGCTGGAGGTCCGTCCGATGGCCGCCCGGACGCCCGGGGACGGGACCTTCGGGATGCCGTTCCTCCTCACAGCGCTCTTCCAGCGAACTGCCAGTCTTTAACCGGCCTCTCATCCTCCGCCCCTAGCCTCCGGCCGTATGAACGTCTCCCTGCTCGACGGCTGTTTCCCCTGGACCGTCCAGGCCGTGGCCCTCGCACTGCTCCTCGCCACGGTGGTCCGACGGGACCGGACGTGGCGGGTGAAGCGGGGGCCGATCGCGCTCGGCACCGCGCTGGCGGTCACCGCGGCCGCCGCCGTGGCCGTGGTGTCGCTCGGCGGGATCACCGATCCGATCCCGTTCGGGGTGTGGCTGTGGACCGGGGCGGCGGTCGCGGCGCTCAGCGTGCTCGGGTTCGGCTGGCGCGGCGCGCGGTGGTGGCGGCGGGCGCTGGCCCTGCCGGCCGTGCTGGTGGCGCTGTTCTGCGCCGCGAACAGCGTGAACACCGCCACCGGCTACTACCCGACCCTGGGCGACGCGATCGGCGAGCTCGGCGGGCAGCCGCTGCCGGACCAGATCACGCTCGCCGAACTCGCCTCCATCCACGGGAAGACGAGGACCGGGCGCATCGTGCAGGTCGACATCCCGGACACCACCGGCGGCTTCGCCCACCGCCAGGAGCTGGTGTACCTGCCGCCCGCCTGGTTCCGCAGCCAGGCCCGGCCGAAGCTGCCGGTGCTGGAGATGATCGGCGGCGAGTTCGCGGCGCCCGACAACTGGATCCGCTCCGGCAACGCCGTGAAGACCGCCGACGCGTTCGCCGCCAAGCACAACGGCTTCGCGCCGATCCTGGTGTTCGTGGACGCCACCGGCGGCTTCCGGGTGGACACCGAGTGCGTGGACGGCCCGCACGGCAACTCCGAATCCCACCTGGTCAAGGACGTCCCGCCGTTCATCCGGAAGACCTTCAACGCCGCCACGGACCCGCACAAGTGGGGCGTGGCCGGCTGGTCGATGGGCGGCACCTGCGCCGTCGACCTCACCGTCGAACACCCCGACGTCTTCACCCACTTCGGCGACTTCTCCGGCGACAAGGGACCGTACATCGGCGACCAGCAGCACACCGTCCAGGAGCTGTACGGCGGCGACGCGGCGGCCTGGGCCGCCCACGACCCGCTGACCGTGCTCGCCCACCACCCCAAGTACCAGGGCGTGTCCGGCTACTTCGGCCAGGGCGACGAGGAACACGGCCAGATCGAGTCCGCGAAGGCCCTGGAGGCGGCGGCCAGGAAGGACGGCATCCGCACGGTCTCCGCGGTCGGCTCCGGCAAGCACACCTGGCAGACCGGCGCCGCGACCTTCGAGCGGGCCCTGCCGTGGCTCGCCCAGCAGCTCGGCGTCCCGGGCACCCACCCGTAGCGGCGGGCGGCTCGGGCCGCCCGCGGGGAAGGCCGTGGTCCGGACCTCGCCCGCGGGGAAGGCCCTGGTCCGGACGTCGCCCGCGGGGAAGGCCCTGGTCCCGACCTCGCCCGCGGGGGAACCCCCGGCGCGGAGGCCGTCTCCGGGCGGAACCCCGGCGTGGGCGCCGTTTGCGGGAAAGCCTTGGCACGGAGGCCGTCCACGCCGTGCCCGTCCGGGCGGCCGCGGGTGTCGTACGGACCCGGAGCACCCCGTCCCGGCAGCGGGGAGGCGCCGTTTCGGACGGCGCATCAGTGGGCCGGCGCGCTCCCGGTTTTCCCGCACGCCGCCCATAGCTCCCGACGCGCCCGCACACACGTTCCCCACCAGCCGTCTGCAAGCCCCCCGAACGCCGGGTCGGCGGGCGGAATCCCGCTTTGCTCCCGACCGTCCGGTGGCATAGGTTTCGACCGCCGTCGACGCAGCACCCGCGCCGACCGCCCCTCGAACCCGAGGAGGCGGCGCGACCAGGAGCCGGACGGCAGCACCCCACAGACGGCCGTCCGGCCCGTCCGGCACAGGGGACCGGACGGACCGGGCGGCTTCCTCTCACGCCCTCGCGCGGGGGTCCGGCCCCACCGCGTCAGGGCGTGTCACCGCCGCGGCGGGCCTCAGAGGCCCAGCGAGCTCAGCGCGGTGGTCCAGTCGGTGGCGATCGCGCTCCTGGCCGCGTCCAGGCTCACCCGGCCGCCGCACACCGCGTTCTTGAGCTTGGTCTCCACGGAGTCCTTGCTCTGCGCCGGCTGGCTGCCGTAGCGCGGCTCCGGCCACAGGTTGGCCGGGTCGCGCGGGGCGCCGCCGAGCTCCAGCGGGACGAAGTGGTCCTCCTCGTAGTCGGCCGTGTTGGTGTCCGCGTAGCCGTACTGCGCGATCTGCTGCACCTTCAGGGCGTTGGTGTAGCTGGTCGGCGGGCGGACGGTGGCGGTCCAGCCGGAGACGCAGATGGTCTGGCCGATGGTCGCCTGGGTGACGTCCGGGTTGTACGCACCGGGGGTGCAGTTCGGGTCGGGCAGCGGCAGGTACGCCTGCGAACAACTCGCCGAGAGCGTACGGGACTTCGGGGTTGAGGCCTTGGCCGGGGCGGCAGCCTGCGCGGTACCGGCGGCGAGCCCGGCGGCGGCGAGGGCGGCCGTCGCGGCAACGACGGTCAGACGCTGACGGAGCATCATGGGGAAGTTCTCCTGGGCCGGCCCGGCCTCGCGCCGGGCGACTGTGCTCATGACAGCACCGGGGGCGCGACAACCGTCAGACCCAGGACGTGAACGCCTGGTGCCCCCGCCTTCACAACCGCCGCCCGAGCCGCCGCCCCGCCGCCGCCCGCCTCGCCCCGCCACCCCACTGCTCCCGGAGCGGGGCGGACCCGGCCGGCCGGGCGGTCAGCCCCGGAGCACCGCCAGTTCGAGCTCCCGGCGGGTCTCGTCACCCGGCACCGGCAGCGCCACGCCGGAGCGCTCGAAGCCCGCCTTGACGTACATCGCCTCGGCCCGGGCGTTGTCCTCGTGGACGAACAGCCGCACCCGCCGGATCCGGGGCTCGGCGAGCGACCAGGACCACTCCCGGGCGGCCCCGAGCAGGTCCCGCGCCAGTCCGGTGCCCCGCGCCTCGGGGCGGACGAAGACCCCGACGATGTGCGTCTGCGCGACCCCGATGACGTCGCCCTCCAGGGCCGGCGCCCCGCCCGGCAGCTCGACCCGCGCGCTGACCGTGCCGAGCCAGCGCCCGTCCGCGGCCTCCGCGACGAACTGCGCCACGTCGTCACCCGTCGCGGCCCCGGCCGCGCGGTCCTGCCAGAACCGGTCGGGCCTGGCCGCGGCCTGCTCGTACGTCTCCAGGAAGGCGATGGACGCCGCCGGGTCGCGCAGCGCGTCGAGCCGGATCTCCTTGACCCGCTCCCAGTCTTCCGCCGCTACCCGTCTGATGGTCGTTTCAGTAGAACCCATCCGGTGATCATTCCATCGGTGCCGATAGCACCCGCAACCCGTTTGCGTACCGCTCACAGCGGTCAGCCCGCCGCGTCCCGCGCCCCCTCCAGCAGCCGCGCCAGCAGCGCGGCCGGCCCCTCCGGCAGGCTCCCGTGCACGAGTTCGGTGCGGTGCACCAGCCGGGGCGCGGCGATCGGCGCGCACGCCACCCCGGGCGCCCCGGCCGCCACCGGCCCCGGCAACAGGGCGAGCCCGTGCCCGGCGGCGACCAGCGCGAGCAGCCCGTGCAGGTCGGTGCCCTGGTAGCGGGTGGCGGGCCGGAACCCGTCGACGCCCGCGGCCGCGCGCAGCCGGGCGAGCGGCGGGGCCAGGTCCGGGGCGTCCAGCCAGCGGGCGGCGGACAGGTCGGCGAGGGCGAGGCCGGCCCGGCCCGCCAGCGGATGGCCGGCGGGCAGGGCGACCGCGACGGGCAGCTCGTCCACCGCGACGGTGCGCAGCGGACCGACGTCGGGCAGCGGCAGAGGGTCGCTCGGCGCGGCCAGGCCGTCGACCAGGGCGAGGTCGACCTCGCCGGTGGCGACCTGGGCGGGCAGGACGTCCTGGGCGAGCACCCGGACCACCGGCTCCACCCTCGGGTACGCCCGGCGCACTTCGCCGAGCGCGCGCCCCAGCACCGCCCCGACCGCCAGCGGGGTGGCCCCGAGCACCAGCCGGGCGTTCGGGGCACCCACCAGGCGCTCGACGTCGGCGCGCGCCGCCTCCAGCCGGACCAGCAGCGGCGCGGCGTGCTCCAGCAGCCGTCGTCCCGCCTCGGTCGGGCCGACCGGACGGCGCACCAGCAGGGCCGTCCCGAGGTCCGCCTCCAGGGCGGCGATCTGCTGCGAGACCGCGGACTGGGTGTAGCCGAGCTCCCGCGCCGCGTCCGAGAAGGAGGCGAGGCGGGTGACGGTGACGAAGGTGCGGAGTTGCTGCGGATCCACGGCGTCCATCAACCGATCTGATCGAGAGGTAAGAAATCATCGTTGGCGCTGATCTCGGGTGCGGGGTCAGGATAGCCGCATGACCTACCAGACCCCCCGGATCGCCCTGGTCGGCGACCGCTCCCCCGCCGTCCGCTCGCACGCCCGGATCCCCGGCCTGCTCGACGCCCTCGCCGAACACGACCGGCTCGTCCTGGACGCCTACTGGATCCCGACCGAGGACGCCCCCGCGCCCGGCGCCTTGGACGGCTTCGACGCGATCTGGCTGCTCCCCGGCAGCCCCTACCGCAGCGAGGCGGGCGCCCTGGCCGCCGTCCGGACCGCCCGCGAACACGGCATCCCCTTCCTCGGCACCTGCGCCGGGTTCCAGCACGCGGTCCTGGAGTACGCCCGGGACGTCTGCGGCCTGGACGACGCCGTCCACGGCGAGGAGCACCCCGACCGGGAACAGCAGGTGATCGCCCCGCTGGCCTGCTCGCTGGTCGGCCACGAGGGCGCCGTCACGGTCACCCCGGGCTCCCTCGCCGAACGCGTCCTCGGCTCCACCCGCACCCGGGAGCGCTACCACTGCGCGTACGGCGTCGACAGCGCCTACCTGGACCGGCTGCACGCGCACGGCCTGCGGTTCAGCGGCGCGGACGAGTCGGGCGAGGTGCGGATCCTGGAGCTGCCGGGCCACCCGTTCTTCCTGGCCTCGCTGTTCCAGCCCGAGCTCTCCGGCGACGGCACCCGGGCGCACGCCATGATCCGCGCCCTGGCCGAGGCCGCCGTGGCCCACGCGGACGCCCGGACGCCGGCCCCCACCGCCTGACGACCCGGCGGCGCACCGCCCGGCCGGGCCACCCGCCGCCCGACCCGGGCGCCCACCCCGGGCGCCCATCCTGGCCACCCCGGGCGCCCATCCCGGCCGTCCACCCCGGGCATCCACCCGGGCGGACGGCCCGCCGCCCACGGGCGCCCGCGCCCTCACATCGGCAGCGACCGCAGCCGCACCGGCCCCTCCGGCCACCCGGCGCCCGCCGACAGCGGCGCCCACAGGGTGCGCAGCGGCATCACCGCCAGCCGCCCCTCCGGCTGCTCCACCGTCACCTCCTCCGCCACCTCCCGGAAGCCGAGCCCCCGGTAGAACGCGGCCAGCGGCGGGCGGCAGAACAGCAGCGCGTGCCGGTGGCCGAGCGTGCGCGCGTGCTCCAGGGCGGCCCCGACCACGGCGCGAGCGAGGCCGCCGCCGCGCCGGTCGGCGGCGACGCACACCCCGCCGACGCCCATCACCGCCAGGTCGGTACCGCCCGCGGTGAGCGGCAGCGGCAGCAGCCCGGCATGGGCGACGAGCCGGCCGCCGGCGGCCCGGACCCCGAAGTGGAGCTCCTTGGGCCGGAAGGTCAGCCCGGTGTACGCGACCCCGTACGGGTCCTCCCCGGGGCCGAGCACCTCCTGCTGCTCGGCACGGGTGTAGCGCGCCAGCCGCTCGACGACGGCTGGCCCGGACAGCCCGGACGGCCCAGACGGCCCAGACGGTTCGGACGGCCCAGGCGGCCCGGACCAGGGCGATTCCGGCCCGGGCGAAGAATGATCATCCATGCCGCCATGCTCTCCCCTGCCCCGGCCCCGCGACAGTCCCTTCCCGGCCACTCGATCCGAAGATCATCCCGGTGATACCCGGGTGTGGAAGCATGCCCCTCATGCAGCAGCCCACCGACCAGTCGGCCGCCGGCCTCGACGCACCGCCGGACGGCCCGCCGCTGCCCGACCCGCCGCTGAGCCTGCCCCGGCCGCTCCGGGCCCTCGCGCCGACCGTCCTGGTCCTGCTGGTGCTCGTCCCGCTCGCCGCGAACGACCCGGACTTCGGCCCGACCACCTCGCCGCAGGTCAACGCCGGCCTGATGGCGTTCGGCGGCCTCGCTCTCACCCTGCGGCGCCGCAGCCCGGCGGCGGTCACCGCGGCCACCCTGCTGAGCGGTCAGCTCCCGCTCGCCGTGGCCCTCTACGGACTGGCCGCGCGGCGCGGCACCACCAGGCTGCTGTGCGTCCTGGCGGCCGTGGCCGAGCTGCGGCTGCTCGTCCCGTTCGACCTCGGGGACGTCAGCACCCCGTCCTCGCTCGCCAATCTGATCGAGGATCCGCTGGTCTTCGGCGCGGTCCCGCTCGCCCTGGGGCTGACCGCCCACAACCGCGCCCGCACCGTCCGGGTGCTCGCCGAGCGCAACCGCCTCCTCGGCGAACGCAACCGGCTGCTGGAGGAGGCCCGCCGGCACGCCGGGGAGCGCGCCGCGGTCGCCGAACGGGCCCGGCTGGCACGGGAGATGCACGACGTGGTCTCCAACCGGGTCTCGCTGATCACCCTGCACGCGGGCGCCGGCCAGGTCGCCCAGGCCGAGGACCCGGCTGCCGTACGGGAGACGCTCGGTCTGATCCGCACCCTCGGCCTCCAGGCGCTCACCGAACTGCGCGGCCTGCTGGGCGTCCTGACCACGACGGCCGAACCGCCCTCGCTGCGCGGCCTGCCCACCCTGGTCGAGGAGTCCCGGCAGGCCGGCCTGGCGGTCGGACTCACCGTCACCGGCCCGGCCGACGGACTGCCCGCGCCCGAACCGGCCGTGCAGTACGCGGCCTACCGGATCGTCCAGGAGGCGCTGACCAACGCGCACAAGCACGCCCCGGCGGCCGAGGTGGCCGTCACGGTCGAGGTCCGGACGGACGGGCTGCGCCTGGCGGTGGTCAACTCCCCCACCGGGCCGGACGGTTCCCCCACGGAAGGCTCCGGAGCCGCGGACCACGGAGCGGCGGGCGCCGGAGCACCCGACCCCGGAGCACCTGACCCCGGAGCACCCGACCCCGGAGCAACGGGCCCCGGGCCGGCCGCCGGCGGCCCGGAGCTGCCCTCCGGCGGCCACGGCCTGACCGGCATGCGCAGCCGGGCGGGCGACCTCGGCGGCACCCTGCACGCCGGGCCGACCCCCGAGGGCGGCTTCGCCGTCCGGGCCCGGCTGCCGCTAGGCGCGGGGTAGGCCGGACGACCACGGCGACCCGCCCGGGCCCGTACCGCCGCGCGCTTTCCGAGGCGACCGGCCGGCCCCGCGCCGCCCCCACCCACCGCGCGCCCCGCGCGGGCCGTGCCCGGCACGCCGCCCACGCGCCCCGTGCGCCCCGCGCGTCAGACCGTCGCGCGCTCCGCCAGCTCCGCCCAGACCCGGTCCACCCGGGCCGCCAGCTCCGCCAGCTCCCCGCCGTTGTCGATCACCAGGTCGGCGATCGCCAGCCGGTCCGCCCGCGAGGCCTGCGCGGCCATCCGGGCCCGGGCCTCCTCCTCGGCCATCCCGCGCAGCCGCACCAGCCGGTCCACCCGTACGTCATCGGCCGCGTCGACCACCACGACCAGGTCGAACAGCGGCGCCAGCCCGTTCTCCGCCAGCAGCGGCACGTCGTGCACCACGACCGCGTCCGGCGCGGCCGCCGCCTCCAGCTCGGCGGAGCGGGACCGCACCAGCGGGTGGACGATCGCGTTCAGCGCCTTCAGCCGCTCCGGGTCGGCGAACACGACCGCCCCGAGAGCCGGGCGGTCCAGCGCGCCGTCCTCCCGCAGCACCTGCGGGCCGAACTCGGCGACCACGGCCGCCAGGCCGTCCGTCCCGGGAGCGACCACCTCGCGGGCGATCACGTCGGAGTCCACGATCACCGCGCCGTGCGCGGCGAACAGCCGGGACACTTCGCTCTTGCCCGCGCCGATGCCACCCGTCAGTCCGATCTTCAGCATGGCGTCAGGCTACCGGCGTGGCGGCGGCCCCGTCAGCACCGGCCGGCGCCCCGCCCCCCGGCCGTGCGTCAGCCCAGGTCCAGGCTCTCCCCGTCCCCCAGGACCAAGAGCTCCGCGCCGCCCGTGCCCGGCCCGTCCGGCCCGAGCAGCCGGGTGGCCACCATGTGCCCGATCGGGCTGAGCGTCGCCTCGTGCACCGGCACCGCCAGGCGCGGGCCCGCCTCCCGGACGTAGTCGACCACCTCGCCGGCCTTGCTCCACGGCGCGGCGAGCGGCAGCAGCAGGGTGTCCACGGCGTGCGGCGGCACGGTGAACGCGTCGCCGGGGTGGAACAGCCGGCCGTCGAAGAGGAAGCCGATGTTCTTCACCCGCGGGATGTCCCGATGGATCTCCGCGTGCCACTCGCCGTGCACGCTCACCCCGACCCCGCCGAGCTCGAAGGCGTCGCCCTCGCCGACGGTGGTGACCCGCTGCGCGACGCCGTCCAACTGCGCGGCGACGGCGCTGTTGGTCCACACCCGCAGCGCCGGGTCGGCCTCCAGCGCGGCGCGCAGCCGGGACTCCTCGAAGTGGTCCATGTGCTCGTGGGTGATCAGGACGGCGTCCGCCCCGGCCAGGGCGGCGGGGTCGGTGAAGGCGCCGGGGTCGATGACGACGGTGGTGTCGTCGTGCTGGACGCGTACGCAGGCGTGCCCGAACTTGGTGATTCGCATGCCCAAAACTCTACAGCAAGGCTGTACAGCAATGCTGCATGATTTTTGGATAGACTGCTCCCATGCCCAGCGAACCCCCGCACCACCCCGGCTCCCACCTGCCCGACCCGCGCCCGGACACCCTGGAACTCGCCGCCGACCTGCGCGCCGCCCTCGGCGGCCTGGTCCGCGCCCTGCGCGACAGCGACGACCTGCCGCCGAACCAGGCCGCCGTCCTCGGCCTGCTGGTCCGCGACGAGCGCTCCTACACCGTCGCCGAACTCGCCGGGCTCCGGCGCGTCCGCCACCAGTCGATGGCCCGCACGGTCGCCCTGATGACCGAGGCCGGCCTGGTCGCCCAGCAGCCCCACCCCACCGACGGCCGCAAGCAGCTCGTCGCCGCCACCGACACCGGCCGCACCGCCCTGCTCGACCAGCGCGCCCGCCGCGAGCACCACATCGCCACCGCGATCGAGGCCCGCCTCACCCCCGAGGAGCAGGACCGGCTGCGCGGCACCGTCGCCCTGCTGGACCGCCTGCGCTGAGACGGCCGGACGCTACCGGGCGAACCGAACGCCGGGTTCTAGGCCTTCACCAGGTCCTTGACCTCGGGCTCGCCGTCCGCCGGCTCCCCGTCCACCGACCCGTCCGCAGACCCGTCCATCGACGCGCCCGCCGGCCGCTGCGCCGGGATCGCCGCCGCCCCGATCTCCGGCAGGTCGACGTGCTCGCTCAGCCCGAAGCGCCGGTGCAGCCGCCGCAGCGGGGCGGGCGCCCACCAGTTGAACTCGCCGAAGAGGCTCATCGCGGCGGGCACCAGCAGGCAGCGCACCAGGGTGGCGTCCACCGCGACGGCGACGGCCAGAGCGATGCCCATCTGCTTGACCATGAGCATGTCCCCGAGCGCGAACCCGGCGAAGACGATCACCATCAGCAGCGCCGCCGACGTGATGATCCGACCGCTGCGCTGCACGCCCAGCTCCACCGCCCGGGTACAGCTGTGCCCCTTGTCCCGCAGCTCCTTGATCCGGGCGAGCAGGAACACCTCGTAGTCCATCGACAGCCCGAAGGCGAAGGCGAAGACCAGCACCGGGATGAAGGTCTCCAGCCCGCCGGTCGGGCTGAACCCGAGCAGCCCGCTGAACCACCCGTCCTGGAACACCAGGGTGAGCGCGCCGAGCGAGGCGCCGAGCGAGAGCAGGTTCATCAGCAGCGCCTTGACCGGCATCACCACCGAACCGGTCATCAGGAACAGCAGCACCAGCGTTCCCGCCGCGACCAGCCCGAGCGCCCACGGCCCGCGTGACAGCAGCTCCTGCTGGAAGTCGACCACCGAGGCGGCGCCGCCGGTGACGTACGTCTTCAGCCCGCCCCGGTCCGCCCGCAGTTCGTCCACCACGTGCTTGGCCTGCGCGCCCTGCGGGTCCCCGTGCACCAGCACGTCGATCGTGGAGACCGCGTCGCTCACCGGGCTCACCGCCCGGACCCCGCTCACCCCGGGCAGCTTGGCGACCACGTCGTCCGCGTACGCCTGCGCCACCGGTGCGCCGCCCTCGACCACCACCGTGATCGGCGCGGCCGAGACCTGCGGGAAGCGCTGGTCGACGGTCTCGGCGACCTGCCGCCCGGCGGAGGACGCCGGCAGCACGGCGGCGCCCGAGTTGCGCATCTCGGCGTGCAGGAACGGCGCCCCTGCCGCCATCAGCAGCGCCGTGCAGGCGAGCGCGACCGGTACCGCCCGCTTGCGGACCCGGCGTACGGTCCGGCTGAAGAAGCCCTCGTCCGGTACGGGCGCGGCGGGCGCCTTGATCCGCGACCCGGCGAAGCCGAGCAGTGCGGGGATCAGCGTCAGCGCGGCGGCGACGGCGATCACCACCACGCTCACCCCGGCGGCGGCCACCGCCCCGAGCACCGGGCTGGTGAAGACGAACAGGCCGGACAGCGCGACGGCCACGGTCAGCCCGGAGAAGGCCACGGTGCGTCCGGCGGTCGCCGCGGTGCGTTCGACGGCGGCGGCGATGCCCGCGCCGTGGCCGCGTTCCTCGCGGAAGCGGTTGACCATGAGCAGCGCGTAGTCGATCGAGAGCCCGAGCCCCAGCACGGTGGCGATCGGCAGCACGCTGGTGTCGATGTCCATGATCCGGCTGAATCCGAACATGGCCAGCAGTGCGCCGCCCACCGAGGCGACCGCCCCGATCACCGGCAGCGAGGCCGCCGCGAGCCCGCCGAACACCAGCACCATGACGACCAGCGTGAGCGGCAGCGTCACCATCTCGCCGAAGCGGGTGTCCTGCTCGGTCTGCTTCTTGACCTCCTGCTGGAGTACCAGGTCCCCGCCGACGGTCACGTGTGCGCCGTCGGTGCCGTTCAGGGCCGCGAGCCGCTGGGTGACGGCGTCGGTCTGGGCGGAGGTGGCGGTGTCGGCCATCCGTACGGTGACCAGGCTCGCCGTCCCGTCGGCGGAGCGCAGCGCGGCCGGCGCCGGGCCGGGGCCGTACGCGTCGAGCGCGGCGGAGACCCCGGGCAGTGCGGCGATCTCGGCGGTGGCCTTCTCGACGGCGGCCCTGACGGCCGGGTCGTCCACCGGCTTTCCGTCGACCACGGCGGTGACGGTGCCCTTCACCGGGTCGGCCGCGGCGACCACCGCGCTCCCCCGGTCGGCCTCGGCGCTGGCGGAGGAGGCCCCGGCCACCGTGCCCTCGAACACCCGGCCGCCGATCAGGACACCGACGACCAGGACGACCGCCCAGAACCCGAGCACCCAGCGACGGTGCCGGAAGCAGAACCGGCCGAGAGCGGCGAGCCGGCCGCCGACCACGGCATCGGGGGCGGCGGAGGAGGGGTTGCGCATGCGCATGAAGGAGCCTTTCGGGCAGCTCCACTCAATGTAGGTGCATCCCGAACTTCGGCCTATAGAAGGGCAATGAGCCCCATCTCACACTTTCCTTCACATAAAAAACACATAAGGCAAAGCGGAAAAACAAATGGGCCCCACCCGGAAATTCCGGGTGGGGCCCACCGTCTAGCTATCGGCTAGCGGGAAGCGAGAGCCTCAGCTCTGGCCACCGGCCAGCTTCTCGCGCAGGGCGGCCAGGGCCTCGTCGGAGGCCAGGGCGCCCGAGCCCTCGTCGCTGCTGGACGAGTAGGAACCACCGGCGGCAGCGGCGACGGCGTCGCCACCCTCCTCGGCGGCCTGGGCATCGGCCTCGCGGCTCTTGATGACCTGGGCCTGGTGCTGCTCGAAGCGGGACTGCGCCTCGGCGTACTGGCGCTCCCACTCCTCGCGCTGCTTCTCGTAGCCGGCCAGCCAGTCGTTCGCCTCGGGGTCGAAGCCCTCCGGGTAGATGTAGTTGCCCTGGTCGTCGTACGAGGCGGCCATGCCGTACAGGGTCGGGTCGAACTCGACCTCGGCCGGGTTGGCACCCAGGGCCTCGTTGGCCTGCTTCAGCGACAGGCTGATGCGGCGACGCTCGAGGTCGATGTCGATGACCTTGACGAAGATCTCGTCGCCGACCTGGACGACCTGCTCCGGGATCTCGACGTGGCGCTCGGCCAGCTCGGAGATGTGGACCAGACCCTCGATGCCCTCGTCCACGCGGACGAACGCACCGAACGGAACCAGCTTGGTGACCTTACCCGGGACGACCTGACCGATCTGGTGCGTCCGGGCGAACTGCTGCCACGGGTCCTCCTGGGTCGCCTTCAGCGACAGGGAGACGCGCTCGCGGTCCATGTCGACGTCGAGAACCTCGACGGTGACCTCCTGGCCGACCTCGACAACCTCGGACGGGTGGTCGATGTGCTTCCAGGACAGCTCGGAGACGTGCACCAGGCCGTCGACGCCACCCAGGTCCACGAAGGCACCGAAGTTGACGATCGAGGAGACGACGCCGGAGCGCACCTGGCCCTTCTGCAGGGTGGTGAGGAAGGTCTGGCGGACCTCGCTCTGGGTCTGCTCCAGCCAGGCACGGCGGGACAGGACCACGTTGTTGCGGTTCTTGTCCAGCTCGATGATCTTGGCCTCGAGCTCCTTGCCCACGTAGGGCTGGAGGTCGCGGACGCGGCGCATCTCGACCAGCGAGGCGGGGAGGAAGCCCCGGAG
This sequence comes from Kitasatospora sp. NPDC056446, assembly GCF_042796115.1. Lineage (NCBI taxonomy): Bacteria > Bacillati > Actinomycetota > Actinomycetes > Kitasatosporales > Streptomycetaceae > Kitasatospora > Kitasatospora sp. NPDC056446. The sequence continues at coordinate 38,002 of NZ_JBHTRF010000021.1, forward strand.
GCCGATGTCGAGGATGAGACCACCCTTGACGACCTCGATGACGGTACCGGTGACGATCCCGTCCTCTTCCTTGATCTTCTCGATCGTGCCCCAGGCACGCTCGTACTGAGCGCGCTTCTTGGACAGGATGAGACGACCCTCCTTGTCCTCCTTCTGGAGAACCAGGGCCTCGATGTTGTCACCGACGGCGACGACCTCGTGCGGGTCAACGTCGTGCTTGATCGAGAGCTCGCGGGACGGGATGACGCCCTCGGTCTTGTAACCGATGTCGAGGAGAACCTCGTCACGGTCGACCTTCACGATGACGCCCTCGACGATGTCGCCATCGTTGAAGTACTTGATGGTCTCGTCGATGGCGGCGAGGAAGGCCTCCGCGTCGCCGATGTCGTTGACCGCGACCTGCGGGGTGGTGCTGAGGGAGGAGTCGGTGGGGCTCGTCATTAGGAAAAGGGCTCCGGTACGGACATGAAAGTCGTAGGTAATGCCACGCGGAGGGCCCGTATCGCTCCCACCGAAAGCCGGACAGCCAAGAACACGGCGCACCAAAGGATCCCGCACAGGAGAAATCCCGTACAAGGGAATCGGCGTCCGTCTTGCGACCGTGGGGTCTTCGACAGATGCGAGCGCGACCTGCTCCGTCCGAGGCGCGCAGGCCCGCAGCGCAACTTGTAGCATACGGGGACGGCCAGGCACGGTCAATGCCGAAGGACGGCAAGACGGTGGAGCCCGGTACGGATCAGGCCATATCCTCCGATTGCGCGCCTCTCGGCGGCGCCCGCAGGGGCCTGTTTCCCCGGATGCCACCGCCAGGATCCGGACCCTCTCGGGCCGGTTCGCGGCAGCGGCGCTTCCGCATTCCATACCCTACGCGATGGGCATTGTCACCGTGGCCACCACCCCCCAGTCCGACCTGCACGATCTTGAAACGCCCGCCGCGGCAGGCGCCGGCGCGGCCTTCGACGCGGCCGTCGCCGAGCCCGTGGACGCGGGCGACGAGGAGGGCGACGACGACGCGGTGCGGCGCACGGCCGACGTCGGGGAGAGCAGCCGGGCCAGCCGGCACTGGTGGGACCGCAACGCCGACGAGTACCAGGACGAGCACGGCGAGTTCCTCGGCGACGACCGCTTCACCTGGTGCCCCGAAGGCCTGGACGAGGCCGACGCCCGACTGCTCGGCGAGGTCGCCGGCCGGGACGTCCTGGAGATCGGCGCCGGCGCCGCCCAGTGCTCCCGCTGGCTCGCCGGCCGCGGCGCCCGCCCCGTCGCCCTCGACATCTCCCACCGCCAGCTCCAGCACTCCCGCCGGATCGACCTCGGCCGCGGCAGCACGCCCGTCGCGGTCGTCCAGGCCGACGCCGCCGTCCTGCCCTTCGCCGACGGCTCCTTCGACCTCGCCTGCTCCGCCTACGGCGCCGTCCCCTTCAGCGCCGACACCGCCGCCCTGATGCGCGAAGTGCACCGGGTCCTGCGGCCCGGCGGGCGCTGGGTGTTCTCGGTGACCCACCCCATCCGCTGGGCCTTCCCCGACGAGCCGGGCGTCGAGGGCCTCACCGCGGTGGCCTCCTACTTCGACCGCACCCCCTACGTCGAGCAGGACGAAGACGGCCACGCCACCTACGTCGAACACCACCGCACCCTCGGCGACCGGGTCCGCGAACTCGTCGCCGCCGGGTTCCGCCTGGTGGACCTCGTCGAGCCCGAGTGGCCGGCCGGACTGGAACAGGAGTGGGGCGGCTGGTCCCCGCTGCGCGGGCGGCTCATCCCCGGCACGGCGGTCTTCGTCACCGAGCGGGGCTGAGCCGCTTGAACCCCGCGTGGCACGACCTGCCCGTCCGCACCGCCCTGCCCGCACTGCACGACGCCCTCGCCGGGCACGGCACCGCCGTCCTCGCCGCGCCGCCCGGCACCGGCAAGACCACCCTGGTGCCGCTCGCCCTGGCCGGGCTGCTCGGCGACGGCCGACCGGTACGCCGGGTGCTGGTCGCCGAACCGCGCCGGCTCGCCGTCCGGGCCGCCGCCCGGCGGATGGCCTGGCTGCTCGGCGGATCCGTCGGCGACCTGGTCGGCTACACCGTGCGCGGGGACCGTCGCGTCGGGCCGGGGACGGTGGTCGAGGTGGTCACCACCGGCGTGCTGCTGCAACGGCTCCAGCGCGACCAGGAGCTGCCCGGCGTCGACCTGGTCGTCCTGGACGAGTGCCACGAACGGCACCTCGACGCCGACACCGCGCTCGCCTTCCTGCTGGACGTCCGGGCCGCGCTGCGCCCCGACCTCGGACTGGTCTGCGCCTCGGCCACCTCCGACACCGCCGCCTGGGCCGAACTCCTCGGCGGCGCACCGGTGGTGGAGGCGCACGGGGTGTCCCACCCGGTGGAGACGGTCTGGGCGCCGCCGCCGCGCGCCGTCCGGCCCGCGCACGGCACCCGGGTCGACCCGGCGCTGCTCGACCACGTCGCCGCGGTCATCCGCCGGGCCCTGGACGAGCGCGCCGGGGACGTGCTCTGCTTCCTGCCCGGTGTCGGCGAGATCGCCCGGGTCGCGGGGCAGTTGAGTGGCGTCCCGGCCGAGGTGCTCCAACTCCACGGCCGCGCCCCGCAGTCCGTCCAGGACGCCGCCCTCACCCCGTCCGCGTCCCGCCGGGTCGTCCTGGCCACCGCCGTCGCCGAGTCCTCGCTCACCGTGCCGGGCGTCCGGGTCGTGGTCGACGCCGGACTCGCCCGCGAACCCCGCACCGACCACGCCCGCGGCCTCGCCGCCCTCGTCACCGTACGGGCGTCGCTCGCCGCCGCCCGCCAACGCGCCGGCCGCGCCGGACGCGAGGCCCCCGGCACCGTCTACCGCTGCTGGCACGAAGCCGAGGACGCCCGCGCCACCCGCTACCCCACCCCCGAGATCGCCCTCGCCGACCTCACCTCCTTCGCCCTCCAGGCCGCCTGCTGGGGCGACCCGGACGCCACCGGCCTCGCCCTGCCCGACCGGCCCCCGGCCGGGGCGATGGCCGCCGCCCGGCAGACCCTCACCGCCCTCGGCGCCGTCACCCCGGACGGGCGGGCCACTCCGCGCGGGGTGCGCCTCGCCCGCACCGGACTGCACCCCCGGCTCGGCCGCGCCCTCGTCGACGGCGCGGCGGCGGTCGGCGCGCGCCGGGCCGCCGAAGTCGTCGCGCTGCTCTCCGAGGAACCGCCGCGCGCACTGGGGGACGACCTCGGCGCGGTGTGGCGGACGGTCCGGACCTCCTCGGGCGACCCCTATACCGGGCGCTGGCGCGAGGAGGTCCGCCGCCTCCTCCGCGCCACCTCCGACGAACCTTCCACCGCCCTGCCCGACGCCACCGCCGCCGGACTCGTCGTCGCCCTCGCCTTCCCCGAACGCATCGCCCGCGCGAGGGTGGAGCGGCCCGCCCCCGGCGAACGCAGCCCGTACCTGATGGCCTCCGGAACGGCCGCCGAACTCGCCCCCGGCACCGCGCTCGGCGCCCTGCCCTGGCTCGCCGTCGCGGTCGCCGACCGCCCGGCGGGGTCCCACTCCGCCCGCATCCTGCACGCCGCCGCACTCGACGAGGACACCGCCCTGCTCGCCGGCGCGGCGCTGACGACCACCCGCGAGGAAGTCCACTGGGACACCCGCCGCGACGAGGTCACCGCCCGCACGGTCGAGTCCCTCGGAGCCATCGAACTCGCCGAGAAGCCACTCAACCGCCCCGACCGGGCCCTCGTCCGGCAGGCCTTGACGGAAGGCCTCGCCCGCGAGGGCATCAGCACCCTGCTGACCTGGCCCGCCTCCGGCCTCCGCGAACGCCTCGCCTTCCTCCACACCGCCCTCGGCGCCCCCTGGCCCGACGTCTCCGACGCCGCACTCCTGGAACGCGCCGACGAGTGGCTGGAACCCGAGCTGTCCCGCGCCCGCCGCCGCGCCGACCTCGCCCGCATCGATACGACAGCGGCCCTCCAACGCCTGCTGCCGTGGGCCACCGGCGAGGCCGGCCGCCTGGACGAACTCGCGCCGGAGCGCATCACCGTGCCCAGCGGCTCGAAGATACGGGTCGACTACAGCACCGAACGCCCGGTCCTGGCCGTCAAGTTGCAGGAACTCTTCGGATGGAAGGCAGCCCCCGCCCTCGCCGGCGGCCGTGTCCCGCTCACCGTCCAACTCCTGTCCCCCGCCGGCCGCCCCGCCGCCATCACCGGCGACCTGGAGAACTTCTGGCAGAACGGCTACCGCGCCGTCCGCGCAGATCTCAGGGGCCGCTACCCCCGCCACCCCTGGCCCGAAGACCCGACCACCGCCGAACCCACCCGCCGCCTCAACACCCGGAAGTAGCAGGAGAGGACGACACCCACCATGGCACTGACCGCCCCGACCGCCGCCCGCCCCGGTGGGACCGGGCTCCCCTTCGCAGCTCTCATCCTGGACTTCGTCGGCGTCCTGACGGCCAATGCCGGCCCCGCACACCGCGAGTGGTGCCTCGCCCAGGGCCTCGAGGCCGGGGCGTGGCGGCAGACGCTCGGCTATGAACCGGAAGCCAGCCGCCTGTACACCGAACTCGAAGCCGGCCGGCTGAGCCAGGCGGAGTGGAACCGGCGGGTGGCCCCCATCCTCGGCGTGCCGGAGCACGAGAACCTGATGGGCCGGGCGTGGTCGGGCGTCCGGCCTGCCGACGACATCATCGCGCTCGCCCGCTCGGCGCGGCAGGCCGGTCTCAAGGTCGCGCTGCTGTCCAACTCCTTCGGCCTCGACCCGTACGACCCGTACGGGGCCCTGGGCGTATGGGAACTGTTCGACGTGACGGTGATCTCCGAACGCGAGGGTGTGGCCAAACCCGATCCGGAGATCTACCGGCTCACCCTGGACCGGCTCGCACTGCCCGGCGAGGCATGCGTCTTCGTGGACGACCACCCGAGGAACCTGCCCCCGGCCGAAGCACTCGGCATCACCACCGTCCTCGCCGACGGCACCCCCGGCAACGCCGCCCGCATCGCGACCCTGCTCGGCCTCCCCGCCGCACCCTGAGCAGTCGTCAACACGGCTGAAGGCTCGGCCGTTCCGATACCAGGCGCGGAACTCCGGGGGTACGGTCCGCTGTGAGGCCGCTCACCTTCGGAGGTACCCATGACGCAGTGGTCCGACTACTCCACCGGCCAACGCATCAAGATGCTGCGGGCCGGCATGACGCAGGAGGAACTCGCCGAAGCCGCCGGGGTGTCCGTACCGACCGTCCGCAAAGCCGAGAAGGAGGGGGGCAGCATCGGGCTGCCGTCACTCCTCAAACTGTCCGGCGCCCTCCACACGGACGTGTCGGTGATCCTCGGGCAACAGGCCCCCCGAAGGGCATCGCTGATCGGCGACCGGGCCATGCTGCAAATGCTGTCCCGCACCGTGCACGACACCGCCGCAGGCATCGGAACCGACGTCGAACCACCGGACGCCACGGCGCTGCGGGCCGATCTGGCGCGGGCATGGGCCGACTACCGGGCCGGGGACTACACCCGGGCCGGCGGCCTCGCCGCCCCCGCCATCGTCGAAGCCGCCGCCCTCCTGCGATCCGCCCCGGACGGCGAGCGGTGCACGGCCCACGGCATCCTCGCCGACGCCTACCGACTCGCCTCCTACACCGCCCAGTTCCACGGCGCCCGGGACCTCGCGTACGCGGCGATCGGCCACGCCCACCACCACGTCCAGCAGGCCGCAGACCCACTGCGGGCCGCCATGGTGGACTGCGGCCGGTCCTGGATCTACATGCGCGACGCCCGCCTCGACCAGGCCACCACCATCGCCGAGGAGGCGTTCGCATCGATCGAGCCCCGTTACGCGGAACGGGATCCGGAGGTACTGGCCACCTACGGATGGCACGTCACCTTCGCCGCCGTGGTCGCCTCCCGCAGCGGTGACGCCGACCGGGCCCGCGACCTGCTCTCCCAGGGACAAGCGGTCGCAGCGAGGATGGGCCGCGATGTGATGATCAACGGCACCAGCTACGGGCCGACCACGGTCACCGCGCAGGCCATCGGCATCCACACCGTCATGGGCGACCCCGGCAAAGCCCTGGCACTCGCCCGCAACCTCGGCGACCTGTCCCCGCTGCCGCAGGCCGCCCGCAACCGGCTCGCCCTGGACCTCGCCCTCGCCCAAGCCGACACCCGCCAGTACGACGCGGCCCTGGACACCCTTCTCCAGGTGTGCACCGCACACCCCGACTGGGCCCGCCACCAGGCCCTGCCGGGAGCGATCATGCAGCGCGCCGGTCACGCCGGCACCACCCGCGTACGCAAGCTCGGCAGCATCCTCGGTATCAGCCTGTTCACTCGCTGAGACGGCACTGATACGCCGCGTATCACGCAGGGCCGGTACGACTTCCGGAAGTGGCACGCCCCGCACGTTCACGACCGCCGGCCCCGGCGGGCAGCCTGGGCACCATGACGCCAGCTCAACCCGCCTGTCCCGCCTCGTACCTCACCGCCAGCAGCGCGGCCGCCACTCCCGCCCTCACCAGCCGCCCCCGCGCGTTCGCTGCCCGGCTCGACTCGCGGACCGAATTCACCCCCCTGGCCCGGAAGTTGCTCCGCGCCTACCTCGCCGCCCTCCCCGCCGGCGACCGGTACCGCCACACCGCCGAACTGCTCCTCGGCGAACTCTTCGCCAACGCCGTCCAGCACGGCGACGCCCCCGACGACCGGCTCATCGAGGTCCGCTTTTCCCTCGTCCGCGACCGCCTGCGCATCGAGGTGCACGACGCCGGCGCGGGCCGACCCTCCGTGCGCCCCTCCACCCCCGACGACGAGCACGGACGCGGACTCTTCCTCGTCGACGCCCTCGCCGAACGCTGGGGCTGCTGCCCCCGCTCCGGCGGCATCGGCAAGTTCGTCTGGGCCCTCATCGCCCCCACCTACCCCACCGCCGCTTGAGAGACCGACTCCCCATGCAGCAGCCCTCCCTCACCGCGCTCGCCCGGCACGCCCTCGCCCGCGGCCACACCCCCGCCGCCGCCTACGCCCTCCTCGCCCGCCGCAGCCGCCGCCCCCTCCCCTCCGCGCGCGCCGTCTGCCTGGCCCTGGGCGTCCCCCTCGCCGATGCCGTCCACCGCCTCGCCGACTGCCACGACGCCCTCCTCACCGACCCCCGCCCCGACTCCGAGACCGACACCGGCGAACTCCTCGAAGCCCTCGGCCTCTTCGACGTCCCCAAGCCCCTCACCCCCACCGAACTCGCCGTCGTCGCCCACTTCCTCACCGCCGTCGACGCCATGGGCGGCATCCGCCCCGGCCACCGGCACGGCCTCGACCGCTGGTTCACCACCGGCAACCTCACCGCCGCCTACCTCTCCCTCGTCGCCGCCCAACCCATGCCCCGCACCGGAAACCCCACCACCTACTGGACCGCACTCGTCACCGCCGGCGAACTCCTCACCACCACCCCCAACCCCGACACCCGCATCAAATACGCCCTCACCCGCTGCCGCACCCACGCAACGAAACACCCCTGAACCCCCCGGGCCCCGCACAGGAAGTCGGCCCCACCGACTTCCCGCGCGTCACATATCCCTGCGGGCGACTTCTCGTCGGGCGGCCCCGCGCTCCGAGCGGGGCCGCCCTTTTCCACAACGCCTCGGCACCGCATGCCACAGACCGAGAGGGATGAGATGACCACCACCCAGCACACCGCCGCACACGCCGTCGCGGACCGGCTCCACGGCCGTCCGGCCGTCCGCAGCTTCCTGCAAGGCCCCGAGCTGACGGCGGCAGACCTGAGCATGGTCCTGCTGGTCCGCGAGGACAGCGAGGACTCCGACCGTCCCATGCCGACCGCCACCGTCGCCGAGATCCCGCAGGCCGTCCGGAACCTGGCCGCCGTCGGCGTGCGTTCGGTGAAGGTGTTCGCCAACAGCCTGAACCGCGATCCGCAGGCCACCGGAGCGGTCGCACCGGACAGCCTGATGGTGCGGGCCATCCGGGCTGTGAAGGACACGGCTGCGGACTTCGCGGTGATGACGGAGAACTGCCTGTGCGGGCACACCGACACCGGCGAGTGCCACCTGACCGTCGGCGGCCGGATCGACCTCGGCGCGACAGCCGAGCTGATCGCGGCCCAAGCCGTCGTCCAGGCCGGTGCCGGCGCCGACATCGTCGGTCCGGCCGCAATGACCCGGGGAACCACCCGGACCGTGCGCCAGGCTCTGGACGAGGCCGGTCACCGCGATGTGGCGACCATGCCGCACCTGATCTTCGACTCGGCTCTCTACGAGGGATACCGCTCCACCATGCGGGCCACTCCCCCCCCCCGGCACCCGCCGTCCGTTCCAGATCAGCCCCCGCAACCCGGAAACCGTCGTGGACACCGGTCTGGCGTTCCTCGCCGAGGGCGCGGACATGCTGCTGCTGGAACCCGGGATGCTCTCCGTGGACACCCTCGCCGCCCTCAAGCGCCGCACCTCGGCGCCGCTGATGCCGTTCTCCGTCTCCGGCGAGTACACGCGTCTCGCGCCGCGCGACCCGGCCACCGGGAAGCGGGATTTCCGCCCGCTGGCGGAGCTGTTCACCATGCTCAAGCGGACCGGAGCCGAACGGGTCATCACCTACGCCGCCCTTGACCTGGCCCGCCTCCGTGCCTAGACGGTGGGCCGGATCTCCCCCAGGATGCCCTCCGCGCCCTGGTCCAGCAGGAGGCCGGCCACCTGCATGCCCAGCTTCTCCGGCTCGCCCAGCGGACCGGAGAGCCGGGCCTCCACCCGCCGCCTGCCGTCCACGGAGGTGACCTGCGCGTGCAGGGTCAACACGTCCCCGTCGGCCTTCCCGTAGGCGCCGATCGGCACCGAGCAGCCGCCGTGCAGCTCGGCGAGCATCGCCCGTTCGGCCCGTACCTCCGCGTCCACGACCGGGTCACCGACGGTGGAGAGGATCTCGCGGGCCCACTTGTCGTCCTCCCGGATCTGAATGCCCAGGGCCCCCTGACCGGGCGACGGAGGGAACTGTCCGACCGGCAGGATCTCACTGATCGCACCGTCCAGTCCGAGCCGCTTGAGACCGGCCGCCGCCAGCACCACGGCGTCCAGGTTCATGGTCTTGAGCTTGTTCAGCCTCGGCGGGACGTTGCCGCGGATCGGCACCGGGACCAGGTCCGGGCGGGCATGCAGGAGCTGGGCGATCCGGCGGGCCGCCCCGGTACCGATCCTGCCGCCCTGCGGCAGGCCGACCAGCGTGCTCCCGCACAGCGCGTCCCGCACGTCCTCCCGGCCCGGCGGCGGCAGCAGCACGAGGCCGGGCGGGTTGGTGGTCGGCAGGTCCTTGAGGCTGTGCACGATGACGTCGACCTCGCCCGCGACCAGGGCGGCCTCCTGGTTGGTCGAGAACGCCGAGCCGCCGGAGCGGGCCGACACCTGCGACAGAGCCGCCTTTCGGTCCTGGTCACCGCCCTCCAGGATCACCTGGTGCCGGAAGACCACATCGGGGAAGCGCTCCCGCAGCGGTGCCAGGAACTCTCTGACCTGGGCCCGTGCCAGGTGGCTGGCCCGCGATCCCACCACCAGTGTGTTCATACGCCAACTCCAAGCACCTGAGCAGCTATTGACCGCATGCTACCCGCATCGAATACGCCCGGTTTCCGACGAAATGTCGGAAACCGAAGGCCCCCGCCGCTCGGGCCGACGGGGCGCGCCGGCGGTCGGTGGTCAGCGTCGGGGTCAGCCTCCGGCGGAGTTGGCGGAGCCGGAGCCGCCGTAGATCCAGGGGGAGGGGGGCGGGGGTTGGGGGCGGACGCTGCGGAGGGTCCAGTTCGACGCGCACGCCGGCCGGGGCGAGCAGCGCCTTCAGTTCCTCGGCCAGTCGGGTGGGGTCCCCGGCGCGCGAACGGACCGACGGGGCCTGCTGGTTGTGTCGTAGGACCATGCGCAGGTCGTAGGTGTGGGCGGCGGGGCGGCGGTCGCCGGGGTAGGGCTCCTGGATCCGGTGGACGATCACGAACCTGCTCAGCTCCGACACCGGGAGCCAGGGGTCGACGCGGCCGGTGCGGACGAACCGCAGCCGTTCGGGGGCGGCCGGCGGACCGAACTCCACCCGGTAGAACGCCCTGAGGTCGGCGTAGGCCCCCAGGGGCGCGAGGAGCAGGACCTCCCCTGCCGAGACCAGCGCGAGGACCAGCAGCACCGTGCCCAGGCCCACTCCGAAGGCGATGAACAGCACGAGGCCGAGCAGCACCGAGAACCCGCCCAGGACCACCGGCGCGAACAGCGCGTCGCGGCCCGCGCCCAGGACGGCACGCACCGCCTGGGCGCGTGTTCCGCCGCCCTCCGCGAAGACCAGGTCCGTCGAGTCGGCCCCTGTGCGCAATGCCGGTCCGGCCGCCATGGACCAAGCGTAGGGGCTGCGGGTGCGGCCGAACAGGCCCGCACCCGCAGCTTCCTGACGAATCGCCGGCAGACGACCTCGGCGCCCCGCGTCAGTGCGCGGCGGCCTCCCAGTTCGCGCCGACGCCGACCGAGACGTCGAGCGGGGCGCGCAGCGGGTAGGCGCCGGCCATCTGCTCGCGGACGACGGCCTCGACGCGCTCGCGCTCGCCCGGGACCAGCTCCAGGACGATTTCGTCGTGCACCTGGAGGAGCATCCGGCTGGTGAGGCCGGCCTCGCGCAGGGCCTCGTCCACCCGGAGCATGGCGATCTTGACGATGTCGGCGGCCGAGCCCTGGATCGGGGCGTTGAGGGCCATCCGCTCGGCCATCTCGCGGCGCTGGCGGTTGTCGCTGTTGAGGTCCGGCAGGTAGCGGCGGCGGCCCAGCAGGGTCTCGGTGTAGCCCGTCGCCCTGGCCTCCTCGACGACCCGGTGCAGGTAGTCCCGCACGCCGCCGAAGCGCTCGAAGTAGGTGTCCATCAGGCCCTGCGCCTCGGCCGGCTTGATGCCGAGCTGCTGGGAGAGCCCGTACGCGGACAGCCCGTACGCCAGGCCGTAGGACATCGCCTTGATCTTGCGCCGCATCTCGGCGTCGACCAAGGCGCCCGGGACCTCGAAGACCTGCGAGGCGACGGTGGTGTGCAGGTCCTCGCCGGTGGCGAAGGCCTCGATCAGGGCTTCGTCCCCGGACAGGTGGGCCATGATCCGCAGTTCGATCTGCGAGTAGTCGGCGGTGAGCAGCGACTCGTAGCCCTCGCCGACGATGAAGGCGCGGCGGATGGCGCGGCCCTCCTCGGTGCGGACCGGGATGTTCTGCAGGTTCGGGTCCTGCGAGGAGAGCCGGCCGGTGGCGGCGACCATCTGGTTGAAGGTGGTGTGGATCCGGCCCTGCGGCGAGACGGTCTTGAGCAGGCCCTCGACGGTGGTGCGCAGCTTGGCCTGGTCGCGGTGGCGCAGCAGGATGACCGGCAGTTCGTTGTCGGTCTGGGTGGCGAGCCAGGTGAGCGCGTCGGCGTCGGTGGTGTAGCCGGTCTTGATCTTCTTGGTCTTGGGGAGGGCGAGTTCGCCGAAGAGGATCTCCTGGAGCTGCTTGGGCGAGCCGAGGTTGAACTCGCGCCCGGCGGCGGCGTGCGCCTCCTCGACGCAGCGCTGGATCTCGGCGGCGAACTGCGCCTCCAGGGTGGTGAGCCACTCGCGGTCGGCGGCGATGCCGTGCCGCTCCATGCGGGCGAGCAGGGCGGCGATGGGCAGTTCCATGTCGCACAGCAGCTCGGTGGCGCCGACCTCGGCGAGACGGGTGTCGAAGAGCGCGGCGAGGTCGAGCACGGCGCGGGCCTGGAGCATCAGCGACCGGGCGGCGGCGGTCTCGTCCTCCTCCGGCGCGTCGAAGGCGAGTTGGCCGCTCTCGGTGGCGGGGGCCGGGGTGAGCGAGCGGGCCAGGTACTCCTCGGCGAGCACCTCCAGGGTGAAGGTGCGGCGGCCGGGCTTCTCCAGGTAGGCGGCGAGCGCGGTGTCGGCGACGACCCCGGCGATGGTCCAGCCGCGCTCGGCGAAGGCGCGCATGACCTGCTTGGCGATGTGCAGGGCCTTGGGGGCGGCGGCGTCGGCGAGCCAGTCGGCGAAGGCGCGTTCGTCCTCCTCGGCGAGCAGCGCCGGATCGAACCAGGCGGCCGTCTCCCCCGCGGCGAGGGCGACTTCGGTGACCTCGCCGCTGCCGAGCGCCCACTGGTAGACGGCGGCCAGGGCGACGGTGGTCTTGCCGTCGGAGGCGTGCTCGCGCAGCCAGCCGGCCAGCGTGCCCGGGTCGGTGAGGAGTTCGCCGTCCACCTCGACGCCGGGGGCGAGTTCGGGCTCGGCCGAGGCCTCGGCGCCGGCCGGGTCGATGCCGTGGACGCGGTCGCGGAAGTTGGCGTTGCGGAACTCCAGCGACTCCATGAGGGTGTCGACGGCGGGCTTGTCGAACGGCGCGCGGGCCAGGTCGTCGACGCCGAGCGGGAGTTCGACGTCGCGGACCAGCTCGGTGAGGACGCGGTTGCGCTTGACCGAGTCGAGGTGGTCGCGCAGCTTCTCGCCGATCTTGCCCTTCACTTCGTCGGCGCGGGAGACGAGCTCCTCGAAGGAGCCGAACTGGTTGACCCACTTGGCGGCGGTCTTCTCGCCGACGCCGGGGATGCCGGGCAGGTTGTCGGACGGGTCTCCGCGCAGCGCGGCGAGGTCCGGGTACTGGCGCGGGGTGACGCCGTACTTCTCGGCGACCTTCTCCGGGGTGAAGCGGGTGAGCTCGGAGACGCCCTTGGTGGGGTAGAGGACGGTGACGTGGTCGGTGACCAGCTGGAGCGAGTCGCGGTCGCCGGTGACGATGTCGACGTCGTAGCCGGCCGCCTCGGCGGCGGTGGCCAGGGTGGCGATGATGTCGTCGGCCTCGAAGCCCTCGACCGTCATCCGGGGGACGTTCATGGCGTCGAGGAGTTCGCCGATCAGGCCGATCTGGCTCTTGAACTCGTCCGGCGTCTTGGCGCGGTTGGCCTTGTAGTCGGGGAACTCGACGGAGCGGAACGTCTGCCGGGAGAGGTCGAAGGCGACGGCGAGGTGGGTGGGCCGCTCGTCACGGACGGTGTTGGCGAGCATCGAGGCGAAGCCGTAGACCGCGTTGGTGGGCTGCCCGGTGGAGGTGTTGAAGTTCTCCACGGGCAGGGCGTAGAAGGCCCGGTAGGCCATCGAGTGCCCGTCGAGCAGCATCAGCCGGGGCCGCGGGCCGGCCCCGCCGCCACCCGTCGCGCCCTTGTCCGTACTCTGCGTAGCCACGTCAACGTCCGTTCCTGCCGATTCCACTACCGGCCACCGATCCTATGGCCCGGCACCGACAAAAGGGGCACGGCGCCGGTGCGGGCACGGGGCCGGGCCGGTGGGGGCGCGGGGGCCGCGCCACCGGTCGGGCGCGGGGCCGGGCACGACCCGCGCCGGGGCCCGCCGGGGCCGCCGCGCCCGGCCTCCGGCCGCGCGCGCTACCACCGAGTAGGACGGTCGTACGATCACAGTCGGCAGGACCCGTGATCCCCGAGCGGCAGGAGCTCCCCGATGACCGACGCGGCCCCCGACACCGCCCCCGGCACCGCCCCCGGCACCGCGCCCGAAGGCGCCCCCGGCAGTGCGCCCGACAACGCCCCCGACAACGCGCCCGTCCTCAACGTCCCGCAGGACGTGCTGGACCACTTCGCCAAGCTGGGCGTCAGTCCGCAGACCTTCTCCGGCGGCCACCTCGGCGAGAAGCTCGGCATCCGCATCGTCGAGGCCTCCGGCGACCGCGTGGTCGGCACGATGCCGGTGGAGGGCAACCAGCAGCCGTACGGGCTGCTGCACGGCGGCGCGTCCGCGGCGCTGGCCGAGACGCTGGGCTCGATCGGCGCGATGCTGCACGCCGGGCCCGGCCGGTACGCGGTCGGCGTCGACCTCAACGCCACCCACCACCGCTCGGCGACCTCCGGCCTGGTCACCGGGGTGGCGACGGCGGTGTTCAAGGGCCGCACCGCCGCCACGTACGAGATCGTGATCACCGACGACACCGGAAAGCGGGTCACCAGCTGCCGGCTGACCTGCATGCTGCGCGACCTCTGACATCCCGGGACCCCGGTACCGCCTCCGGGCGCCGTACCGCCCCCGGGAACCACCACCACACCGGCCCCATCAGGCACACCGCACCACACCGGCAACGTCCGTACCCCCCAAGCAAGTTCAGTCAAGACGACATCAAGTCCCTTTGCCGCCCCCTTGTTTGACCATCTGCCACTCTGGGCAGGCGTTGGTCTGGACAAGGGGGCGGTTCGCATGTCCGGGCGCGGCCGGCACGACTCCCGCGCCCGTAACGCTGTGTAACAAGTAGGAAATCCGAGCACAGGCCGGTTCCGGGGGCTTCCCAGCACCCCCGGAGCCGCTTCGTCGCGCCCTCCTTGTCCGTAATCCGGACAGCCGAGGCCGAAACGCGGGAATCGAACGTCACTGTCCGATTATCGACGATGCCAGCCGCAACCCCCATTTCTGGCCCTTACATCACCTCACCAGCATGTAAACACCCGATATCGCCGGGTCGATCGGGCCAAAACGACCACATGTTGAGACAACTGCTCCGTGTGCTCATAACAAGAGAATCACAGCCTGCTCGCACCACTGCCCGAGTCGCCCAACGGCATCTAGAGTCACGGCCAGTCACCGCGCCATTCGAATGGGCTCAGCCCTCCGCTGCTCCCAGCCCTCCGCGCCCTCCGGCTCCCGCCAGTCAGGCGCGGGCGCCTCCTGAACCGAAGGGGACCCTCGTGCGTCACCGTTCAGCAGTTGTCGTGAGCATTGCCGTGATCGCCGCTCTCAGCCTCACCGCCTGCGGCTCACGCGATGACAAGAAGTCCGGCGACGGGGGCAACAGCGGCGGCGGCTCCGCCACCACCGTCACCATCGGCATCGACGCCCCGCTCACCGGCGACCTCTCCGCCATCGGCATCGGCATCCGCAACTCCGTCGACCTCGCGGTCAAGAAGGCCAACGAGCAGAACGAGGTCCCCGGGATCAAGTTCCAGGTCAAGGCCCTCGACGACACCGCCAAGCCCGGCCCCGGCCAGCAGAACGCCACCCAGCTGGTCGGCGACACCTCCGTCATCGGCGTGGTCGGACCGCTCAACTCCAGCGTCGCCCAGTCGATGCAGCAGATCTTCGCCGACGCCAACCTCGTCGAGATCTCCCCCGCCAACACCGGCGTCGCCCTCAGCCAGGGCGAGAAGTGGGTCACCGGCGAGAAGAAGCGCCCCTTCAAGACCTACTTCCGCACCGCCACCACCGACGCCGTCCAGGGCCCCTTCGCCGCCCAGTACCTCGCCAAGGACGCCAAGAAGTCCAAGGTCTTCCTCATCGACGACCAGAAGACCTACGGCGCCGGCCTCGCCGCCACCTTCAAGGCCGAGTTCACCAAGCAGGGCGGCACCATCGTCGGCGAAGAGCACGTCAACCCCGACGACCGCGACTTCTCCGCCATCGTCACCAAGGTCAAGAGCTCCGGCGCCGAAGCCGTCTACTACGGCGGCGAGTACCCCGCCGCGGGCCCGCTCTCCCTCCAGCTCAAGGAAGCCGGCGTCGCCATCCCGCTGATGGGCGGCGACGGCATGCAGAGCGCCGACTTCATCAAGCTCAACCCCAAGAGCGCGGGCGACCTCGCCACCGCCGTCGGCGGCGCCGTCGAGAAGCTGCCCACCGCCGCCAAGTTCATCGCCGACTACAAGGCCGCCGGCTACAAGGACCCGTACGAGACCTACGGCGGCTACTCCTACGACAGCGGCTGGGCCATCATCCAGGCCGTCAAGTCCGTGGCCGCCGCCAACAACGGCAAGCTGCCCGCCAACCCGCGCGCCGCCGTCGTCGACGCCGTCCAGAAGGTCTCCTTCGACGGCGTCACCGGCAAGGTCTCCTTCGACGAGTTCGGCGACACCACCAACAAGCAGCTCACCGTCTACGCCGTCAAGGACGGCAAGTGGGACGTCGAGAAGACCGGCACCTTCGGCGGCTGACCCACCGTCACCGACGGCAGGACCGGCCCCACTTCACCACCCAGCGCGCGGGGGCGCCACGAGTGCCCCCGCGCGCCCCCACATCCACCACCCACGCGGACACCCCCGAACGCACTACGGAGGCCCAGCGGTGCACGACCTACCGCAGCAGCTGGCCAACGGCCTGATCCTCGGAGCCCTCTACGGACTCGTCGCGATCGGCTACACGATGGTCTACGGCATCGTCCAGCTCATCAACTTCGCCCACGGCGAGATCGTCATGGTCGGCGGCTTCGGCGCCCTGACCGCCTACCTCGCCCTCCCCGGCGGCACCACCCTCTGGCTGGCCCTACCGCTGATGCTGATCGCCGGCGTCCTGGTCTCCACCCTCACCGCCGTCGCCGCCGAGCGGTTCGCCTACCGCCCCCTGCGCAACGCCCCCCGGCTCGCCCCGCTGATCACCGCGATCGGGCTGTCCATCTTCCTCCAGCAACTCGTCTTCTCCTTCTACCCCGACGCCAAGAAGGCCAGGGTCTTCCCCAAGATCCCCGGCGACCCCTTCAGCCTCGGCTCCGTCACCATCCAGCGCAGCGACCTCTTCCTGATCATCGCCGCCCCGCTGTGCATGCTCGCCCTCGGCTGGTTCGTCACCCGCACCCGCTCCGGGCGCGCCATGCAGGCCACCAGCCAGGACCCGGACACCGCCAAGCTGATGGGCATCGACACCGACCGCATCATCGTCATGGCCTTCGCCATCGGCGCCGCGTTCGCCGCCGTCGCCGCCATCGCCTACGGCCTGCGCAGCGGCCAGATCGACTTCCGGATGGGCTTCATCCTCGGCCTCAAGGCCTTCACCGCCGCCGTCCTCGGCGGCATCGGCAACATCTACGGCGCCATGCTCGGCGGCCTCGCCCTCGGCCTCGCCGAAGCCCTCGCCACCGGCTACATCCAGCACCTCCCCGGCATGCACCTCTTCGGAGGCGGCGCCTGGAAGGACGTCTGGGCCTTCGTACTCCTCATCCTCGTGCTCCTCGTCCGGCCCCAAGGCCTGCTCGGCGAGCGCGTCGCGGACAGGGCGTGACCACCATGACCACCACGGCCACCGAAACCACCCCGGTCATCGCCCTCCCGGCCCGCGCCGCCGCCGCCCTCTGCGGCCTCGGCGCCCTCGCCACCGCCGCCTCCGCCGCCATGTCCTGGACCTGGACCTCCGACTTCCCCGGCGACCTCACCTACTACGGCTCCCCCGCCGGCCTCCAGTGGCTCGCCCTCGCCGCCGGCCTCCTCACCCTCGTCCTGCTGCTCGGCAGCCAGGGCGTCCCCGGCCTGCGCTGGACCGCCCCCGCCCGCACCAACAACGCCGTCCTGTACGCCGCCACCGGCGCCCTCACCGTCGGCGTCTACTCCGTCGTCTCCATCGCGGTCGAACTCGGCGGCCTCGCCAACCTCGAACCCGGCGGCTGGGTCCTCGCCGCCGGCGGCCTGACCGCCGTCCTCGGCGCCCTCGGCCTCCCCCTCGACCGCCGCACCGCCGTCCCGCTGCGGATCGTCGACAAGCGCCTCTTCCTGCTCGTCCCGGCCGCCCCCCTGGCCTGGTTCGGCACCCACGCCATCCCCTCCGACAAGCCCGTCGCCCCCGTCCTGACCGCCCTCGCCGGCGGCCTGGCGATCGCCACCGGCGCCGTCCTGCTCCTCCAGCTCGGCCACCTCGCCAACAGCGCGCTGCGCCTGGGCCGGATCGACCGCCCGACGGCCGCGCCCCGCGCGCTCCCCTCCTGGGTCGAGGTCCTGCTCATCGTGGTCGCCTTCGGGCTCGGCCTGTTCGCGATCACCTTCGGCATCGACACCGAGTACGGCGAACTCTTCACCGGCTGCCTGCTGTTCACCGCCCTGGCGGTGACCGCCCTCAGCAGGTCCGGCCTGATCGCCCGGCTGCGCGCGCTGACCGTCAAGCACCGCCCGGTCACCACCGGCGCCGCGTTCGCCGCCGCCGCGAGCTTCCCGTTCACCCAGAACAGCGACCAGTACACCTCAGTCGCCACCAACATCCTGATCTTCGCCACCGTCGCCCTCGGCCTGAACATCGTCGTCGGCCTGGCCGGCCTGCTCGACCTCGGGTACGTCGCCTTCCTCGGCGTCGGCGCCTACGCCGCCGCCCTGGTCTCCGGCTCCCCCGCCTCGCCGATCCACGTCCAGTTCCCGTTCTGGGCCGCGATGCTCACCGGCGCCGCCGTCTCCATGGTCTTCGGCGTCCTGATCGGCGCCCCCACCCTGCGGCTGCGCGGCGACTACCTCGCCATCGTCACCCTGGGCTTCGGCGAGATCTTCCGCATCACCATGCTCAACCTCAACGGCACCACCGGCCCCAAGATCACCAACGGCTCCAACGGCATCCCCCGGATCCCCGACCTGGAGATCCTCGGCTTCGACCTCGGCAAGCCCCACACCGTCGCCGGCATCGAACTCGGCCGCTTCTCCAACTACTACCTGCTGATGCTCCTCGTCACCGCCCTGGTCGTGCTGATCTTCGCCCGGGTCGGCAACTCCCGCATCGGCCGCGCCTGGGTCGCCATCCGCGAGGACGAGACCGCCGCCGAGGCCATGGGCATCAACGGCTTCCGCCTCAAGCTCCTCGCCTTCGCCCTCGGCGCCTGCCTCGCCGGCCTCGCCGGCACCGTCCAGGCCCACGTCAGCTACACCGTCACCCCCGACCAGTACACCTTCGCCGAGGCCCTCCCGCCCAACTCCGCGTTCCTCCTGGCCGCCGTCATCCTCGGCGGCATGGGCACCATCAGCGGCCCACTGGCCGGCGCCACCCTGCTCTTCCTCATCCCGAAGAAGCTCGAGTTCCTCGCCGACTACCAGCTGCTCGCCTTCGGCGCCGCCCTCATCATCCTGATGCGCGTCCGCCCCGAAGGCCTCATCCCCAACCGCCGCCGGCAGCTGGAGTTCCACGAGGCCGCCATCCCGGCGCAGCCCACCGGCGGGCCGACCGCACTCACCAAGGCAGGGGCGTGACCGACCAGATGACCACCACCGCCGCACCCCTGCTCGAAGTCACCGGCGTCACCATGCGCTTCGGCGGCCTCGTCGCCGTCAACGACGTCTCCCTCACCGTCGGCGAGGGCGAGATCATCGGGCTCATCGGCCCCAACGGCGCCGGCAAGACCACCTTCTTCAACTGCCTCACCGGCCTGTACGTCCCCACCGAGGGCACCGTCCGCTTCCGTGACGTCCAACTGCCGCCGAAGCCGCACCTGGTCACCCAGGCCGGCATCGCCCGCACCTTCCAGAACATCCGGCTCTTCGCCAACATGACCGTCCTGGAGAACGTCCTCGTCGGCCGGCACACCCGCACCAAGGAAGGCATCTTCTCCGCCATCCTCCGCGGCCCCTCCTACCACCGCGCCGAAGCCGAGAGCCGGGCCAGGGCCATGGAACTCCTGGAGTTCACCGGCCTCGCCGACAAGGCCGACCACCTCGCCCGCAACCTCCCGTACGGCGAACAGCGCAAACTGGAGATCGCCCGCGCCCTCGCCTCCGACCCCGGCCTGCTCCTGCTCGACGAACCCACCGCCGGCATGAACCCCCAGGAGACCCGCGCCGCCGAGGAACTCGTCTTCGCCATCCGCGACCGGGGCGTCTCCATCCTCGTCATCGAGCACGACATGCGCTTCATCTTCAACCTCTGCGACCGCACCGCCGTGCTCGTCCAGGGCCAGAAGATCGTCGAAGGCGACCGCGAGACCGTCCAGAACGACGAACGCGTCATCACCGCCTACCTCGGCGCCCCGCTCGAGGACAGCACCCCGGCAGCGCCGGAGACCGTTACGGAGACCGACCAGTGACCGCACTCCTCGAGGTCGAGGACCTCCGCGTCGCCTACGGCAAGATCGAAGCCGTCAAGGGCATCAGCTTCACCGTCGAACAGGGCGAGGTCACCACCCTCATCGGCACCAACGGCGCCGGCAAGACCACCACCCTGCGCACCCTGTCCGGCCTGCTCAAGCCCACCTCCGGACGCGTCACCTTCGAAGGCCGGGACCTCTCCACCGTCCCCGCCCACAAGATCGTCGCACTCGGCCTCGCGCACTCCCCCGAAGGCCGGCACATCTTCCCCCGCATGACCATCGAGGAGAACCTCCTCCTCGGCGCCTTCCTGCGCAGCGACACGGCCGGCATCGCCGCGGACGTCGAGCGGGCCTACGGCCTGTTCCCGATCCTCGGCGAACGCCGCAAGCAGGCCGCCGGCACCCTCTCCGGCGGCGAACAGCAGATGCTCGCCATGGGCCGGGCCCTGATGTCGCAGCCCAAACTGCTCATGCTGGACGAGCCCTCGATGGGGCTCTCCCCCCTGATGATGCAGAAGATCATGTCGACCATCGTCGAGCTGAAGGCGTCCGGTACGACCATCCTCCTGGTCGAGCAGAACGCCCAGGCCGCGCTCTCCCTGTCCGACCGCGGCTACGTCATGGAAACCGGCCGCATCGTCCTCTCCGGCACCGGCGAACACCTCCTCCACGACGAGTCCGTCCGCAAGGCCTACCTCGGCGAGGACTGAACCCGCACACGCGAAGGGGCCCGGCAGAAACGATCTGCCGGGCCCCTCGCCATACGTCCGCTCCGCACGCGCCTACTCGGACGTGCCCTCTTCCGCCTTCTTGCGGTCCTGGGCCTCGCCCTCCTCGATGACCGCCTCGGCCACCGCCGCCATCGTCATCCGACGGTCCATCGACGTCTTCTGGATCCACCGGAAGGCGGCCGGCTCGTTCAGCCCGAACTTGGTCTGCAGCACGCCCTTCGCCCGGTCCACCAGCTTCCGGGTCTCCAGCCGCTGGCTGAGGTCCCCGATCTCCTTCTCCAGCGCCCGCATCTCGGCGTACCGGGAGACCGCCATCTCGATCGCCGGCACCAGGTCCGCCTTCGAGAACGGCTTGACGATGTACGCCATCGCCCCCGCGTCCCGCGCCCGGTCCACCAGCTCCCGCTGCGAGAACGCCGTCAGCATCAGCACCGGCGCCAGGTGCTTGTCATGGATCTGCTCGGCCGCGGAGAGCCCGTCCAGCACCGGCATCTTCACGTCGAAGATCGCCAGGTCCGGCTTCAGCTCCTCCACCAGCTTCACCGCCGTCGCCCCGTCCCCCGCCTCACCGACGACGGTGTACCCCTCCTCCTCCAGCATCTCCTTCAGGTCGAGACGGATCAGCGCCTCGTCCTCGGCGATCACGATCCGGGTGATCTGGGGCATATCGGTCTCAAGCGGCTGTGCCTGCTCGTCGGCGGTGCTCACGGGGCTCCTAGTTCCGGCGGGGTACTGCATGCACGAGGGTACCGAGACACGGTATGTTTGAGACACGACGCCAAGGCAGTCGCCTTCAAATCGTAGGCCCCGATAGCCCAATTGGCATGAGGCAATGGTCTCAAACACCATACAGTGTGGGTTCGAATCCCACTCGGGGCACTTTTCCTTCGAATCGAAGGAATTGAACAACCAGGCAACCGTTGGCGATCTTCACCGCTTCGAGTGAAGGTTCGACCGTTCGCCGGACTTCCCTCTGGAGTTCGCACACGCTCGACCACATGCACGAGCTCTCTGTACGTGAACGGGCGGTCGACCTCCTGCGCAACGGCACCGGCACCGCCGAGACTGCCCGCAGGCTCGGCCTTCCCCTCGGCACGGTCTCCTGGTGGAAGCACCGCGACCTTGCCAAGCGGGGCGAACTCCCCGGCCGCAAGCACTCCACCTGTATGCACTGCGACGGCGGCGACCTGAATCGCCCCGCCTACTCGTACCTGCTCGGCCTCTACCTGGGCGACGGCCACATCAGCCACCCGAAGCAGCACCGAGTCCCCAGCCTCTTCATAACGTGTGACGACAAGTGGCCAGGGATCATGGATGCCGTCGAAGCGACCATGAGGCAGGTCTTTCCCGTTCTCACGCCTTGCCGCGTGCGGCGCCCTGGCTCCCACAACGTCAAGGTGTACTCGAAGCATCTGCCGTGTTATTTCCCTCAGCACGGCCCCGGCAAGAAGCACGAGCGCGCCATCGCCCTGGAGCCCTGGCAGCAGGAGATCGTCGAACGCCCACCCGTGGGAGTTCCTGCGCGGCCTGATCCACTCCGACGGTTGCCGCATCACCAACTGGGCAACCAAGACCGTCAATGGCGAGGTCCGCCGCTACGAGTACCCGCGGTACTTCTTCACCAACACGTCCACCGACATCATCGGCCTCTTCACCGCCACCCTCGACGCCGTCGGCGTGGAGTGGAAGGCCTCGATCCCCCGCCCTACCGGCCAAGTCAACATCTCCGTCGCCCGCAAGGGCTCCGTCGCCCTCATGGACGCCCACATCGGCCCCAAGTCCTGACAGCGCCATGTACGACATGGCCACGCGGCGGCACGCACTCGACCTGCACGCGTCCGGCCTGAGCTTCAGCCAGGTCAGCCGTGCGACCGGAATATCCCGGTTCGCGATCCGCGCGTGGGCCTCCGGCGCGGTGCCCAGTCCGCGCATGACGGCCGAGTGCCCGGTCCGCGACGGCCGGCTCGATCCGTCCCGCCCGAGCGCCGACTACGCCTACCTGCTCGGGCTCTACCTCGGTGACGGCTGCATCAGCGAGGGCCGCCGCAAGGTCCACGCCCTCCGTATCGCCTGCTGTGACGACTGGCCCGGCCTCATCGAGGAATGCGTACGGGCCGTCGCCGCCGTGATGCCGCACAACAGGGTCAACCGCGTCCGCGCGCCCGGCTGCACGAGTGTCGTCAGCACCAGCAAGCACTGGCCCTGCCTGTTCCCCCAGCACGGCCCCGGCAAGAAGCACGAGCGCGCCATAGCCCTGGAGCCCTGGCAGCAGGAGATCGTCGACGCCCACCCGTGGCGGTTCCTGCGCGGTCTGGTCCACTCCGACGGCTGTCGCATCACCAACTGGACGACCCGCACGGTCGGTGGCGTCAAGAAGCGCTACGAGTACCCGCGTTACTTCTTCACCAACACGTCGGCCGACATCATCGGCCTCTTCACCGCCGCGCTCGACGCCGTCGGCGTCCGGTGGAGGCCCGCCTCCCGGTCAAACGACGCCATGAACATCTCGGTCGCCCGCAAGGACTCCGTCGCCCTCATGGACGCCCGCATCGGCCCCAAGTACTGACCGCGGCGCGACCCCCGGAGAGGTCACGCCGCCTGAGGTTCGTCAGTCGTCCAGGGTTCCCACGTGGTGGACGCGGACGAGGTTGGTGGAGCCGGCCAGGCCGGGGGGTGAGCCGGCGGTGATGACGACGATGTCGCCCTTCTGGCAGCGGCCGAGGGAGAGCAGGGCCGCGTCGACCTGTTCGACCATCTGGTCGGTGGTCGGGGCGAACGGGCCGAGGAAGGTCTCCACGCCCCAGGTGAGGGCGAGTTGGCTGCGGACGGCGGGTTCGTAGGTGAAGGCGAGGACGGGGATGGGCGAGCGGTAGCGGGTGAGCCGGCGGGCGGTGTCGCCGGACTGGGTGAAGGCGATCAGGTACTTGGCGTGCAGGAAGTCGCCGATCTCGGCGGCCGCGCGGGCGACGGCGCCGCCCTGGGTGCGCGGCTTGCTGCCCGCGGTGAGCGGGGGCAGTCCGGCGGCGAGGATGTCGTTCTCGGCGGCTTCGATGATCCGGGCCATGGTCTTGACGGTCTCGACCGGGTACTTGCCGACGGAGGTCTCGCCGGAGAGCATCACCGCGTCGGTGCCGTCCAGGACGGCGTTGGCGACGTCGGAGGCTTCGGCGCGGGTGGGCCGGGAGGCGTTGATCATCGAGTCGAGCATCTGGGTGGCGACGATGACCGGCTTGGCGTTGCGGCGGGCCAGTTTGATGGCGCGCTTCTGGACCAGCGGGACCTGTTCGAGGGGCATCTCCACGCCCAGGTCGCCGCGGGCCACCATGATGCCATCGAAGGCGTCGACGACGGATTCGAGGTCCTCGACCGCCTGCGGC
Organism: Kitasatospora sp. NPDC056446; assembly: GCF_042796115.1. Classification (NCBI taxonomy): domain Bacteria; kingdom Bacillati; phylum Actinomycetota; class Actinomycetes; order Kitasatosporales; family Streptomycetaceae; genus Kitasatospora; species Kitasatospora sp. NPDC056446. The sequence goes on from NZ_JBHTRF010000021.1 coordinate 61,866, forward strand.
TTCTCGATCTTGGCGATGACCGGGACGTAGCGTCCCTCCTCCGCCATGATCCGGTGGACGTCCTCGATGTCGCGCCCGCTGCGGACGAAGGAGAGCGCGATCAGGTCGGCCCCGGTGCGCAGCGCCCACCGCAGGTCGGCGACGTCCTTGTCGCTGAGTGCGGGGACGGAGACGGCGACGCCGGGGAGGTTGAGGCCCTTGTGGTCGGAGACGAGGCCGCCTTCGATGACGAGGCAGCGCACCCGGGGTCCGTCGACGGCGACGACCTCCAGGGTGACGCGGCCGTCGTCGACGAGGATGCGTTCGCCGCGGCTGACGTCGGCCGCGAGTCCGCCGTAGGTGGTTCCGCAGATGTCCTTGTCCCCCACGACGCCGTTGTCGGTGGAGATGGTGAACTCGTCGCCGCGTTCGAGAAGTACGGGTCCGTGGGCGAAGGTGTCGAGCCGGATCTTCGGGCCTTGAAGGTCGGCGAGGACGCCGACGCTTCGGCCGGTCTCGTCGGAGGCTTTGCGGACGCGGCGGTAGCGTTCCTCGTGTTCGGCGTGCGTGCCGTGGCTGAGGTTGAATCGGGCGATGTCCATTCCGGCGTCGACCAGGGATTTGATCTGGTCGTACGAGTCGGTGGCGGGCCCGAGAGTGCAGACGATTTTTGCTCGGCGCATAGTGCTGAGACTAGGCATTACCGGCGCGTAACCACGAGGCGGGTCCGGACTGCGGGATGACCGTTGCCGTAAGGAGAGTTGAACAATCCGACACGTCCTCGGACCGGTGTGCGAGGCCGTCCCGCGGGCCTCTCCCGTCCCGGTCGCCGCGCGCCCCGTCCACGCCCCGTCCGCACCCCTCCGCGCGCCCCGCGCGCCCGTCCCGGTCGCTCTTCGATGCGATTCCGTGAAGGGGTGTTCACCTCTGGTTCACCGTCACTTCCGTTGCCGCTCCACGCCCGGCGGGACGCTCGTCACCCCCGGGTGACGCCCCGTGGGTTCCGGGTGACCACCCGGATGACGTAGACGACGCGGACGAAGTCGCGTACGAGGGGGAGGCGTTCGGCATGAAACGCACTCTGGGGGTGGTGGTGACCCTGGTCCTGTTGGGCGGGGTGGCCTTTGCGCTGATCCCCGATGACAAGCCGGCCGCGGTGGAGACGGTGACCGGTGAGATCGGGTCCGAGAAGGACGCCTTCTTCCAGGACCCGGAGGTCGTGGCGGAGTTGAAGGCCAAGGGGCTGCAGGTGCAGTCCACCCCGATCGGTTCCTGGTCGATGAACGACGTGGACGTGTCCAAGTTCGACTTCGCCTTCCCGGCCAGCAAGTCGGCGGCGAACACCCTGCTCGACCGGCTGAAGATCAAGTCGACGGCGATCGCCCCGTTCACGTCCCCGCTGGTGGTGCTGGCGCACCGGCCGGTGGCCGAACTGCTGCAGAAGAACGACATGGCGGCGCAGGATCCGAACACCAACGTGTGGACGCTGAAGATGGCGCCCTACCTGGACGCCCTGGACAAGGGCCGCCGCTGGTCGGACCTGAAGGGGGCCGAGGACCACAAGGAGTTGGGCAACGGCGCCATCTTCGTACGGACCACCGACCCGACCCGGTCGTCCTCGGGTTCGCTGTACATCGCGCTGCTGTCCTACTTGCAGAACAACACCCAGGTCGTCTCCGACGAGGACGGCGTGCAGGCCACCAAGGGCCTGCTGCGCAAGGCCACGGTGCAGCAGGGCGACCAGCAGACCAGTACGGGCGCCCAGTTCACCGACTTCATCACCAACCGGGGCCCGCTGGCCTTCGTCTACGAGTCGCAGGCGGCGGACGTGGCGGTCCAGGGCACCGCGCCGGAGGACATGGTGGTCCTCTACCCCGACATCACCTACGTCTCGGACCACACAGTCGTCCCGATGAACCCCAAGGGCGAGAAGCTCGCCGCGCTGCTGCGGGACGACCCCAAGCTGGTCGAGTTGGAGACCAAGCACGGCTTCCGGGTGAACGGCCAGCCGGCCTTCCTCGACCGTCTGAAGGGCAAGAAGGGTCCCGTGTTCGCACAGAACATCCAGTCCCAGGTGCAGCTGATGCCGGCCGTGCCGGAGACCGACCTGCTGAAGCGGATGTCCGACCTCGCCAAGGGGGTGGTGACCAAGTGAGCACCACCCAGACCGGAAGGACCGGAAGGACTGGAATGGCCGGACGAGCCGGACGGACCGGACGGCGCACCTGGCTGACGGCGGTGCTGGCGGCCGCGCTGGCGACGGCCACGGCGTGCACGTCCACCGCCGACAAGGGCCCGAAGGTGTCCGACCCGCCGGCGGAGACGGCCCGTCCGGGGGTGCTGCGGGTCCTGGCGGGCAGCGAACTCCAGGACCTGGCGCCGATCCTGGAGGACGCCCGCAAGGAGACCCATGTGACCGTGCAGTTCTCCTGGACGGGCACGCTGGACGGCGCGGACGCGGTGACCTCGGGCCAGGCGGACGGCAAGTACGACGCGCTGTGGTTCCCGTCCAACCAGTACCTGCACCTGGACGAGAGCTCCCGGACGAAGGTCCTGTCGGAGTCGCCGGTGATGGTCTCGCCGGTGTCCGTCGGCGTGCGCTCCTCGGTGCTCGGCGACCTGGGCTGGGGCGACGGTTCGAAGGTCTCCTGGGCGCAGGTCGGCGAGGCGGCCGCGGCGGGGAAGCTCCAGTTCGGGATGGCGGACCCGTCGCGCTCCAACTCGGGCTTCTCCACCCTGGTCGCGGTGGCCTCGGCCTACTCGGGGGCGGGGGCGGCACTGACCGACGCGGACGTGCAGAAGGCGACGCCGCAGCTGAAGCAGTTCTTCACCGGGCAGAAGCTGACCTCGGGCTCCTCGGGCTGGCTGGCGCAGGCGTACACCCGGGCCGAGCCCGGCCAGGTCGGCGCGCTGGTGAACTACGAGTCGGTGCTGCTCTCGCTGAACCGGACGCTGCCGCCGCAGCAGCAGCTGACGGTGGTGCGCCCGGTGGACGGGGTGGTGTCGGCGACGTATCCGCTGTCGCTGCTGGCCTCGACCGCGCCGAGCGAGCGGGACTCCTACCAGCGGCTGATGGCCTACCTGTTGAAGCCGGAGGTGCAGAAGCGAATATCGGAGGTGACGCTGCGCCGCCCGGTGGCGGCGGGGGTGGCACCGGCGGCGGGGCTGCCGACGGACGCCCGCCGGGAGCTGCCGTTCCCGGGCACCCGGGCGGTGGCGGACGGCCTGCTGGCCGCGTACCAGAACGACCTGCGCCGGCCGTCCCGGACGGTGTACGTGCTGGACACCTCGGGTTCGATGGAGGGTTCGCGGATCGCCTCGCTGAAGGCGGCGCTGGGGCGGCTGACCGGGGCGGACGACACCCGGGGGGTGCGCCGGTTCCGCAACCGGGAGGAGGTCACCCTGCTCTCTTTCGCGTCGACGGTGAAGTGGGCGAGGACCCATGTGGTGCCGCCGACGGGCGGTCAGCCGGGCCCGCAGGCCGAGCTGGCCTCGATCAACGAGGACGTGCAGTCGCTGTCGGCGACGGGCGGGACGGCGCTGTACGACTCGCTGGAGGAGGCCTACCGGGTGATCGAGCGCCAGCAGGCGGCGGCGAAGGACGACCGGTTCACCTCGATCGTGCTGATGACGGACGGGGAGAGCAACGCGGGCGCGACGGACGCCGACTTCAAGCGGTTCCACGACTCCCTGCCGGCGTCGGAGAAGCGGATACCGGTGTTCCCGATCAAGTTCGGGGAGGCCGCGGTGTCCCAGCTCCAGGGGATCGCGGACGTGAGCGGCGGCAAGCTGTTCGACGGGACGGGTTCGCTGGACGGGGCGTTCGAGGAGATCCGTGGCTACCAGTGACGGGTTCGGCCGGGGGCTGCTGCGGTACCTGGAGTCGGCCAGGAACCTGGTCGGCTGCGTGGGCGGCGCGATCGGCCTGGGGCTGCACTTCGCCGGGCTGAACCAGCCCTGGTGGCCGGGCGTGGTGGCGGGCCTGTACGGGGTGGGCGCGCTGCTGACGCCCGCCCCGGACCCCGGCCCGCCGGTCCTGCCGCCGGGGCACGGGGAGCAGTCGGGGGCGGCCGCGATGCCGCCCCCGGCGGCGGGTCCGAACGGCGTGACCGGCGCGACCGGTGCGACCGGCGCGGGGGTCTCGGCGGGCGCGGCCGTGCCGACCCTGCCGACCGCACCCGAACCCGGGCCCGGACGGCAGCCGGGGCAACAGCCGGGGCAACAGCCCGGGCAGCAGACCGGGGCGCCGCCCCGGCCCGACCCCGAGCTGGAGGCCCTGACCGCCTACCTGGCCGCCGCGCCGCTGCCGCCCTCGGCCGGGGTGGACGGTCTGCTGACGGCGCTGCGCGGGGCCGGTCCCGGCCCGGTGGCGGAGGAGATCGTCCGGCACCGGCTGCCGGTCGCGGTGGCCGGCTACCTGCGGGCGCTGACCTGGCAGCCGTGGGCGGGCCCGGACGCGCCGGACCCTGCGGCCGAGCTGGGCCGGGAGGTGGGCCGGCTCGCCGCCGAGCTGGCCTGACCGCCCGTCGGGCGCCGGGACGGGGGCCGGGGCCAGGACGGGGGCCGGGGGTCAGGACGGGACAGGGCCGGGGCCAGGACCGCCCGTCCGGGCCGCAGCCGGCGCCCTACCACGCCGCCGCGGCTCGCCTTCGTCACGAACGAGTCGCCAAGATCTCACCTCTTGGACAGGTCCGGGGGCTGTTCAGCGGCCCGGCCGCACGGCACACTTCTACGCGCGTCCCTCTACGCGCGTCGACGCATCGGTACCCCGACCCGTCGGCGCGTCGTCACACCGGCGCACACCCACTCATGCAACCGAATTGACGGTCCATCTGCCGTCGTCCCCACCCGGGAGAGTCGTCCATGCCCCTGAACCGCCGTGACTTCGTCACCCGGTCCGCCGCCACCGCCGCCGGTGCCGCCCTGGCCGGCGGAGCCGCCGTGGCCGCCGCCCCCTCCGCCGCGGCCGCCGAGCCGGACACGGCGGCCGCCAAGGGCCCGCAGCGCAAGCCGCGCAAGCAGGCCTTCACCGTCATGGGCACCACCGACCTCCACGGCCGGGTGCTCAACTGGGACTACTTCACCGACGCCGAGTACGTCGACAAGGCGCACAACGCGGTCGGCCTCGCCAAGATCTCCACCCTGGCCAACCAGGTGCGCGAGGAGAAGGGCTGGGACCGCTGCCTGCTCATCGACTCCGGTGACATCATCCAGGGCACCCAGCTGACCTACTACTACGCCCGGATCGAGCCGATCGCCACCGACGGCGACACCGTGCCGGACCACCCGATGGCCGTCGCCATGAACCTCATGGAGTACGACGCCGCCGCGCTCGGCAACCACGAGTTCAACTACGGCATCCCGACCGTGAAGGCCTTCGAGGAGCAGCTGGAGTTCCCGCTGCTGGGCGCCAACGCGCTGCACGCGAAGAACGAGAAGCCGGCCTTCCCGCCCTTCGTGATCAAGGAACTGCACCTCGGCGAGGGCAAGTCGCTGAAGGTCGGCATCCTCGGCCTCACCAACCCGGGCATCGCGATCTGGGACAAGGCCAACGTCAGCGGCAAGATGGTCTTCCCGGGCATCGTGGAGACCGCCGCCAAGTACGTGCCGCGGATGAAGGCGGCCGGCGCCGACGTCATCGTGGTGTCGGCGCACTCCGGCATCGACGAGCCGACCACCTACGGCGACCAGCTGCCCTGGCCCGAGGACGCCTCCGGCGAGATGGCGGCCACCGTCCCGGACATCGACGCGGTGCTGGTGGGCCACACCCACAAGGAGGTCGCGCAGCGCCTCATCGTCAACAAGAAGACCGGAAAGACGGTCGTGCTCTCCGAGCCGCTCTGCTGGGGCCAGCGGCTGAGCTGCTTCGACTTCGAGGTCGAGTTCGCCAACGGCGCCTGGAAGGTCACCTCGGTCTCCTCGCGGGTGCTGAACTCCAACACCGTGCCGGAGAACCCGGAGATCACCAACGCGCTCACCGAGCAGCACAAGAAGGTCGTCGCGTACGTCAACCAGAACATCGGCACCAGCAAGATCGAGCTGTCGATCGCCGACGCGCGCTTCAAGGCCACCCCGATCATCGACCTGATCGGCAAGGTCCAGGCCGACGCCGTCAAGACGGCGCTTGCGGGCGGCCAGTACGCCAACCTGCCGGTCCTGGCCCAGGCCGCCCCGTTCAACCGCACCGCCCTGATCCCGTCCGGCCAGGTCAAGCTGCGCGACGCCGCGGGCCTGTACATCTACGAGAACACCCTGGAGGCCCGGATCCTGACGGGCGCCCAGCTCAAGGACTACCTGGAGTTCTCGGCGAAGTACTACAACCAGCTCGCCCCGGGGGCCCCGGTCGACAAGGACGCCCTGACCGGCGCCGAGACCACCCCGGACTACAACTACGACTCGCTCTACGGCCTGCGCTACGACATCGACATCTCCCAGCCGAAGGGGCAGCGGATCGTCAACCTGTCCTTCCAGGGCAAGCCGATCGACCCCGCCGCCCAGTTCGTCCTGGCGGTCAACAACTACCGTGCCAACGGCGGCGGCAACTTCCCGCACGTGGCCGGCGCCAAGCTGGTCTGGTCGAACTCCGACGAGATCCGCAACACCATGATCGCCTGGGTGAAGGCCAAGGGTGTCATCGACCCCGCCGACTTCTTCACCGACTCCTGGCGCCTGGTCCGCGCCGGCCAGCCGGTCTTCTGACCGCCTGCCCCACCACCGAGGCGCCGCCGGGCCCGTCCGCCCGGCGGCGCCTCGCCGCATCCGGGGCGGGTGACATCATGCCCTCATGATCGAGTCAGGCCACCGCGTTCTCGCGTACGCACGCACGCTGGCCCGGCCACCGGGCTGGAAGGTCGAGGCCTCCGGCGACACGATCGTGATCACGGCGAGCCCTTCCGTCCTCCAGTCGTACAACCTCCTGCTCGTCCGCCGCCAGTTCGACGCACACGAACCCGCCGACATGATGGCGAGCGAGAACACCGACCTCGCCTCACCGAACGTCGGGAAGCTGCGCAACCCCGACCTCACCTACATCCCCCTCTCCGCGGTCGAGACCGGCGGCAACGAGGTGCCCGCCGAACAGGCGGCGATCGCCGTGGAGATCGTCTCCCCGTCGAACCCGGAGAACGACCTGGTCGGCAAGGTCCGCGACTACCCGTTGATGGACATCCCGCTGTACCTGCTGATCGACCCGCGCAACGGCGACATCACGCTCTACTCCGAGCCCTCCCCGACCGGCTACCACCAGCGGTGGGTCGGTACCTTCGGCGACCGCGTGCCGATCCCGGCGCCCTTCGACTTCGGGCTCCGCACGGACGGCCTGGTCCGCTATCCCGACTGACCGGCTCGTCCGGCGAGACGATCGGACATCTGGTGGAGACTGAAGGATATTCATCCGCTCTCCCGCCCTCCCTATCGTTGAGGCATCACGAACGGCCCCACGGGGGCCGGTGTCGACCGGACTGGGAGTGAGTGCGATGCGTGCGGTGGTGCAGCGGGAGGTCGGCGGGCCGGAGGTCCTGGAGGTCGCCGAGGTGGAGCGCCCGGAGCTGCTGAGCGGCGAGGTGCTGGTGCGGGTCAGGGCCGCCGGGGTGAACCCGGTGGACGTGGCGGTGCGGGCGGGCTGGTTCCCGCTGCTGGGCGAGCCGCCGTTCACGGTCGGCTGGGACGTCTCCGGGGTGGTCGAGGAGGCCGCGCCCGGCGCCCGCTACCGGGTGGGCGAGGAGGTGTACGGGATGCCGTTCTTCCCGCGCGCCGCGAACGCCTACGCCGAGTACGTGGCCGCGCCCTCGCGCCAGCTGGCCCGCAAGCCCGCCTCGATCGACCACGCGCAGGCCGCCGCCCTGCCGCTGGCCGCGCTGACCGCCTGGCAGGGCCTGGTGGACCTGGCGGGGGTCTCCGAGGGGCAGCGGGTGCTGGTCCACCGGGCGGCGGGCGGTGTCGGCCACTTCGCCGTGCAGATCGCCAAGGCCCGCGGCGCGTACGTGATCGCGCTCGCGAGCGAGCCCAAGCACGCCTTCCTCCGGGAGATCGGCGCGGACGAGGTCGTCGACTACCGCACCACCGACTACACCACGGTGGTCGAGGACGTCGACATCGTCTTCGACTCCTCCTCGGAGAATGTCCGCGCGCTGGAGGTGCTGAAGCCCGGCGGCTTCCTGGTGAGCATCATGGAGCACCGCGACCGGGAGCTCGCCGCCGCGGTCGAGGCCGCCGGACGGCACTTCGCGGGCGTCTCTGTCGAGCCGGACTACGCGGGGTTGGAGGCGATCGCCGCCCTGGTGGACGAGGGCCGGATCCGCCCGCACGTCACGCGGGCCTTCCCGCTGGCCGAGGCCGGCCGGGCGCACGAGCTGGTGGCCTCGGGTACCGTCCAGGGCAAGGTCGTCCTGACCGTCGACTGAGGACCACCGGGAAAGCACCGAAGGAGGACGGGCGTTGGACATCCTGACCGAGGCACTGGGCTCGATGCGGACGGCGTACCCGTCCTCCGTCCGCACCGAGGGCCGCGCCCCCTGGGCCCTGCGGCTGCCTCCGGTGCTCGGCGCCGGCTTCCACGTGGTGCTGTACGGCACCTGCTGGCTGCTCCCCCTGAGCACCGGCACCGGCACCGGCACCGACGGCGACACCGGGAACGACCCCGCGAACGGGAACGGCCCCGGGCGGCCCGCGCCGGTGCCGCTGAGCCCCGGCGACGTCGTCTTCCTGCGCGACGGCGGCGGCCACGTGCTGGCCGACCACCCGGACTCCCCGCCGGTGGACGCCCACGCCTGCCGGGTGGACGGCGGCTCGCCGATCGGCACGCTCACCCTGGGCGGCGACGGCGCCCGCACCAGCCTGCTGTGCGGCAACTACCACCTGGACCAGGGCCGCCCGCACCCGATGGTCCGCCAGCTGCCGGCCCTGATCCACCTGCCGACCCGGCACGGCCGGCACCCCGAACTGGCCGCCGCGGTGCAGCTGTTGGGCACCGAGCTGGAGCGTCCGAGGATCGGTTCGGCCGGTATCGTCCCGGCCCTGATCGACTCCCTGCTGCTGTACATCCTGCGGGCCTGGTTCGAGGACCAGCCCGCCGCCACGGCGGCCGGCTGGGCGGCGGCGCTGCGGGACGCCGCCGTCGCCCCTGCCCTGGCGGCGATCCACGAGACGCCGGCCACCGCGTGGACGGTGGAGTCGCTGGCGGACCGGGCGGGCCTGTCCCGGGCGGCGTTCGCCCGCCGTTTCACCACGATGGTCGGCGAGCCGCCGATGGCCTACCTGACCCGCTGGCGGATGACCACGGCGGCCCGGCTGCTGCGCGAGTCGGAGGCGCCGCTGACCTCGGTCGCGGCGCAGACCGGCTACGGCTCGGAGTACGCCTTCGCGAAGGCGTTCAAGCGGGAGTTCGGCCAGGCCCCCGGCGGCTACCGCCGGGAGGCCCGCGCCGCCTGAAGCCGCACCGCGCGGAGCCCGGGCCCGCACCGCCCAGGCCCGCGCCGCCTAAAGCCCGGGCCCGCACCGCCCAGGCCCGCGCCGCCTAAAGCCCGGGCCCGCGCCGCCCGCCCCGCCCGGGCCCGCCCCAGGGCGCCACGGTCAGAACGGGAACGCCGCCCGCCCGTGCTGCACCGAGATCCACTTCAGCGTGGTGAAGGCGTCCACCGTGGATTCCCCGTTGAGCCGTCCGACGCCGGAGTTCTTCTCGCCGCCGAAGGGCACGCCCGGCTCGTCCGCGATGGTCCCGCCGTTGACGTGGATCATGCCGGTCTCGATGCGCTGGGCGACCCGCACCCCGCGCTCGACGTCCGCGGTGTGCACCGCGCCGCTGAGCCCGAACGGCGTGTCGTTGGCGATCCGTACGGCCTCGTCCTCGCCGTCGAAGGGCACCACGAGCACCACCGGGCCGAACAGCTCGCGCCGCAGGATCGGCGCGTCCTCGGCGAGGCCGGAGAGCACGGTCGGCGCCATCAGGGCGCCGGTGACGCTGCCGCGCAGCAGTGCGGTGGCTCCGGCGGCGACGGCCTGGTCGATCTGGGCGGAGAGCGCGTCGGCCTGGACGGGGTTGATCAGCGGGCCGATGTGGGTGCCCGGTTCCTTGGGGTCGCCGACGGTGAGCGTGGCGATCTTGGCGACGAACTTCTCGGTGAACTCGGCTTCGACGGCGCGGTCGACCAGGACGCGGTTGGCGGACATGCAGACCTGGCCCTGGTGGACGAAGCGGCTGAACACGGCCGCGTCCACGGCGTAGTCGAGGTCGGCGTCGTCCAGCACGATCAGCGCGCTGTTGCCGCCGAGTTCCAGGACGGTCCGCTTGAAGTGCGCGGCGGCGACGGTGCCGACGTGCCGGCCGACCTTGTCGGAGCCGGTGAAGGAGATCACCTTGGGCACGGGGTGCTCGATGAAGCTGTCGCCGATCTCGGCGATGTCGGTGACGACGACGTTCAGCAGGCCGGGCGGCAGGCCCGCGTCCTCGAAGATCTTCGCGATCAGGCCGCCGCCGACCACCGGGGTCTCCTGGTGCGGCTTGAGCACCACGCCGTTGCCGAGCGCGAGGGCCGGGGCGACGGCCTTGAGCGCCAGGTAGAGCGGGAAGTTGAACGGGCTGATCACGCCGACGACGCCGACCGGCAGCCGGTAGAGCCGGTTCTCCTTGCCCGGGGCGGGCGAGGGCAGCAGCCGGCCCTCGGCGGCGACGGACAGGTGCAGGCACTCCCGGAGCATGTCCTTGACGAGCGAGAGCTCGAAGCCGGCCTTGAGCGCGGTGCCGCCGAGCTCGACCATGATCGCCTGGACGATCTCCGGCTCGCGCTCCTCGAACAGGCGCAGCGCGCGTTCGAAGACCAGTCGCCGCTGGTACGGGTTGGTGGCGGCCCAGCCCTTCTGGGCGCGTTCGGCGGCGCGGTAGGCGCGGTCGACCTCGGCGACGGTGGCGACGGTGATGGTGGCGAGCTTGTCGCCGGTGTAGGGATCGACGTCGACGATGTCCCAGGAGCCGCTGCCGCTGCACCACTCGCCGTCGATGTACTGCAGCGCCAACTCGGAGAAGTACGACATCTGATCCCTCTCATGCACCGACCTGATGGGACATCATCGTACTGATGTATTACAGCTCCTGGCGTACCGCGTACAGCAAGTCGCGGGTCCGGGCCGGGTCCAGGCTGTCGGCGACCAGGTCGTCCATGGCCTGCCGGTACTCGGCGACCTCGGCGGGCTTGTCGAGGTAGAGCGCGGTGGTGAACTGCTCCAGGTAGACGACCTCGGAGAGTTCCCGCTCGGCGAAGCCCAGCACGGTGAACGCGCCGCTCTCGGCGGACAGTCCGGCGTTGCCGAGCGGCAGCACCTGGAGCCGGACGTTGGGCAGTTCGCCGAGCTCCAGCAGCCGGTCCAGCTGGCCGCGCATCTGCCCGGGCCCGCCCCAGGGGCGGCGCAGCGCCGCCTCGTCCAGTACGGCGACCAGCTGCGGCGCGTGTTCGCCGGTGAGGACCTCCTGCCGCCTGATCCGTACGTCGACGCGGCGTTCGATCTCCTCGGCGGCGTGGTCGTGGCAGCCGGCGGTGACGACGGCGCGGGCGTAGTCGGCGGTCTGGAGCAGCCCGTGGACGAACTGGACCTCGTAGCTGCGGATCCGGGCGGCGGCCTCCTCCAGCCCGAGGTAGTGCTGGAACCAGCCGGGCAGCACGTCGCCGTACTCGTGCCACCAGGAGTTGGCGTTGGCGTCCCGCACCAGGCCGAGGACGGTGGCGCGTTCCTGTTCGGCCTCGACGCCGTAGAGGGTGAGCAGGTCGGCGACGTCGCGTTCCTTGAAGCCGACCCGGCCGAGTTCCATCCGGCTGATCTTGGATTCGGAGGCGCGGATCGAGTACCCGGCCTCCTCCCGGCTGACGCCTCTGGCCTCGCGGAGTTTGCGCAGCTGGGTGCCGAGCAGCAGGCGCCGTACAGTCGCGCCCCCGCCTGCCTGAGTCGTGCCCATCGAAGTCACCCTCCGCACTCGCGCAGCCCCCCGGCCGTCGGCCGCAGTCTGCCACCTGGCACCGACGAACAACAGCCCGTCCCGGGGCACTTTCCGGACGCTGTGAGAAGCCTGTGGTTCCGCTGTGAAGGAGTGCTCGGCACACGAACCGGTACCCGGATCCGGTACCGGAACCGGGGCGCCCGGCTCCGCCCGGTTTCCGGGAACGCGACGGCGCCCGCCCTCCAACTGGTCGGGGAAGAGGGCAGGCGCCAGGAGACCGCGTTGGCCCGGCGACTCTGGCGGGGGCAGCGGGTTGAGCTCCCGGCGATGCGGCGCCGGGGGTTCGGGGTGCCGGTCGGACCGTCAGACCACCAGGGGGCGGTCGGTGGGTCGGATCGGGGCGGGAAGCGGGGTCTTGCCGCCCAGGTGCCGGTCCACCGCGGCAGCGGCCGAGCGGCCCTCCGCGATGGCCCAGACGATCAGCGACTGGCCTCGGCCGGCGTCTCCGCAGACGTACACGCCATCGACATTGGTGGCGAACCGGCCGTCGCGGGCAATGTTACCCCGCGCGTCGAGGTCGACTCCCAGCTGCTCCACCAGGCCGTTCCTGACGTCCGTGCCGGTGAAGCCCATGGCCAGGGTGACGAGCTGGGCCGGGATGGCCCGCTCGGTGCCGGGGACGGGCTCGAACCGGCCGTCCTTGAATTCCACCTCGACGAGGTGCAGTTCCTGGACGTCGCCGTTCTCGTCGCCGGTGAAGTGGGTGGTGTTGACGGAGTAGATCCGCTCGCCGCCCTCCTCGTGGGCGGAGGTGACCTTGTACGTCATCGGCATGGTCGGCCAGGGCTGGTGCCCGGGCCGCTCCTCGCCCGGCCGGGGCATGATCTCCAGCTGGGTGACCGAGGCGGCCCCCTGCCGGTGGGCGGTGCCGACGCAGTCGGCGCCGGTGTCGCCGCCGCCGATGACCACGACGTGCTTGCCCTTGGCGCTGACCGGCGACTCGACGTAGTCGCCCTCCTGCACCTTGTTGGCCAGCGGCAGGTACTCCATGGCCTGGTAGACGCCCTTGAGTTCGCGCCCGGGCACCGGCAGGTCGCGGGCCGTGGTGGCGCCGGCCGCGACGACGACGGCGTCGAAGCGCTCGCGCAGCTGCTGCCCGGTGATGTCCTCGCCGACGTGCACGCCGGTGCGGAACCGGGTGCCCTCCGCCCGCATCTGCTCGATGCGGCGGTTGATGTGGCGCTTCTCCATCTTGAACTCGGGGATGCCGTACCGCAGGAGTCCGCCGACCCGGTCGGCCCGCTCGTAGACGACGACGGTGTGCCCGGCGCGGGTGAGCTGCTGGGCGGCGGCCAGGCCGGCCGGGCCGGAGCCGACGACGGCGACGGTCTTGCCGGAGAGCCGCTCCGGGACCTGCGCGGCGACGCCGCCGCGGTCCCAGGCCTTGTCGATGATGGTGACCTCGACGTTCTTGATGGTCACCGCGTCCTGGTTGATGCCGAGCACGCAGGCCGACTCGCAGGGCGCCGGGCAGAGCCGCCCGGTGAACTCCGGGAAGTTGTTGGTGGCGTGCAGCCGCTCGATCGCGCCGCCCCAGTCGTCCCGGTAGGCGAGGTCGTTCCACTCGGGGATGAGGTTCCCGAGCGGGCAGCCGTTGTGGCAGAACGGGATGCCGCAGTCCATGCAGCGGCCGGCCTGCTTGGTGATGATCGGCAGGAGGCTGCGCTCGACGTAGACCTCGTTCCAGTCCCGCAGACGGACGTCCACGGGACGGCGCTCGGCCAACTGCTTGGGCGTGGTCAGGAAGCCCTTGGGGTCAGCCATGTGCCGCCTCCATCATCTTGCGAGTGGTCTCGGCCTCGGAGAGGCCATCGCGCTCAGCGGCGTCCTTGGCGGCGAGCACTGCCTTGTAGTCGGTCGGCATGATCTTGGAGAAGCGGGAGACGCCGCTGCCCCAGTCGGCCAGGAGTTCGGCGGCCACGGTGGAGCCGGTCTCCTCGTAGTGCTGCTGCACGGTCTCGCGCAGCCAGTCGCGGTCGGCGGCGGTCGGGGCCTCGATGCCCACCATGCCGTCGTTGACGTTGGCGGGGCGCAGGTCCAGGACGTACGCGACGCCGCCGGACATGCCGGCCGCGAGGTTGCGCCCGGTCTCGCCGAGGACGACGACGCGGCCGCCGGTCATGTACTCCAGGCCGTGGTCGCCGACGCCTTCGACGACCAGGGTGGCGCCGGAGTTGCGGACGGCGAAGCGTTCGCCGGCCTTGCCGCGCAGGTGGATCCGGCCGCTGGTGGCGCCGTAGCCGATGGTGTTGCCGGCGATGACGTGGTTCTGGGCGTCGTTGCCGATGGCCGCGGCCTCGCGGGCCGGGCGGACGATCACGACGCCGCCGGAGAGGCCCTTGCCGACGTAGTCGTTGGCGTCGCCCTCCAGGCGCAGGGTCACGCCGCGGGGCACGAACGCCCCGAAGGACTGCCCGGCGGAGCCGGTGAAGGTGACGTCGATGGTCCCCTCCGGCAGGCCCTCGCCGCGGTACCGCTTGGTCACCTCGTGGCCGAGCATGGTGCCGACGGTGCGGTTGACGTTGCGGATCGGCAGCTGGATGCGGACGGCGTCGCCGCGCTCCAGGGCGTCCTCGGCGAGCGTGATCAGCTGGTTGTCCAGGGCCTTGTCGAGCGCGTGGTCCTGGGCGGTGGTGCAGTGGCGGGCCGCGCCCTCGGGCAGCGCCGGCACGTGGAGCAGCGGGGCCAGGTCGAGCCCGGCGGCCTTCCAGTGGTCGATCGCGGCCCGGGCGTTGATGTGCTCGGCGTGGCCGACCGCCTCCTCGATCGAGCGGAAGCCCAGCGAGGCCAGGATCTCCCGGACCTCCTCGGCGATGAACTCGAAGAAGTTGACGACGAATTCGGGCTTGCCGGAGAAGCGCTCGCGCAGCACCGGGTTCTGGGTGGCGACGCCGACCGGGCAGGTGTCCAGGTGGCAGACGCGCATCATGATGCAGCCGGAGACGACGAGCGGGGCGGTGGCGAAGCCGAATTCCTCGGCGCCGAGGAGCGCGGCGATGACGACGTCGCGGCCGGTCTTCAGCTGGCCGTCGGTCTGGACGACGATGCGGTCGCGCAGCCCGTTCAGCAGCAGGGTCTGCTGGGTCTCGGCGAGGCCGAGCTCCCAGGGGCCGCCGGCGTGCTTGAGCGAGGTGAGCGGCGAGGCGCCGGTGCCGCCGTCGTGTCCGGAGACCAGCACCACGTCCGCGTGCGCCTTGGAGACGCCGGCGGCGACCGTCCCGACGCCGACCTCGGAGACCAGCTTCACGTGGATGCGGGCCGCCGGGTTGGCGTTCTTGAGGTCGTGGATCAGCTGCGCCAGGTCCTCGATCGAGTAGATGTCGTGGTGCGGCGGCGGCGAGATCAGGCCGACACCGGGGGTGGAGTGCCGGGTCTTGGCGACCCACGGGTACACCTTGTGGCCGGGCAGTTGGCCGCCCTCGCCGGGCTTGGCGCCCTGGGCCATCTTGATCTGGATGTCGTCCGCGTTGACCAGGTACTCGGAGGTGACGCCGAAGCGGCCGGAGGCGACCTGCTTGATCGCCGAGCGGCGCTCCGGGTCGTACAGGCGCTCCGGGTCCTCGCCGCCTTCGCCGGTGTTGGACTTGCCGCCGAGGCGGTTCATCGCGATGGCGAGGGTCTGGTGGGCTTCGAGGGAGATCGAGCCGTAGGACATGGCGCCGGTGGAGAAGCGCTTGACGATCTCGGAGACCGGCTCGACCTCCTCGACCGGGACGGGCTCGCGGTCGAGGCCGTCCAGCCGGAACAGGCCGCGCAGCGTCATCAGGCGGGTGGACTGCTCGTTCACCCGGTCGGTGTACTGCTTGAAGATGTCGTACCGGCGGTTGCGGGTGGAGTGCTGGAGCCGGAAGACGGTGTCCGGGTCGAACAGGTGCGGTTCGCCCTCGCGGCGCCACTGGTACTCGCCGCCGATGTCCAGCGCGCGGTGCGCGGCGGGGATGCCGGAGGCCGGGTAGGCCTTGGCGTGCCGGGCGGCGGTCTCCTTGGCGAGCTCGTCCAGGCCGATGCCGCCGAGCTTGGTGGTGGTGCCGGCGAAGTAGCCGTCCACCAGGTCCTGGGAGAGGCCGATGGCCTCGAAGACCTGGGCGCCGCGGTAGGAGGCGACGGTGGAGATGCCCATCTTGGACATGACCTTGAGCACGCCCTTGCCGAGCGCCTTGATCAGGTTCCTGATGGCCTTCTCGGGCTCGATGCCCTCGCTGCCGTGCCCGTCGAAGAACGTCCCCTGGGCGACCAGGTCCTCGACCGACTCCATCGCCAGGTACGGGTTGACGGCGCCGGCGCCGTAGCCGATCAGCAGGGCGACGTGGTGCACCTCGCGGACGTCGCCGGCCTCGACCAGCAGCGACACCTGGGTGCGCTGCTTGGTGCGGATGAGGTGGTGGTGGACGGCCGAGGTGAGCAGCAGCGAGGGGATCGGGGCGTGCTCGGCGTCCGAGTGGCGGTCGGAGAGCACGATGATCCGGGCGCCGTCGGCGATCGCGGCGTCCGCCTCGGCGGCGATCTCCGCCAGCCGCGAGGCCAGCCCCTCTCCCCCACTCGCGACCTTGTACAGGCCGGACAGCGTGACGGCCTTGAGCCCGGGCTGGTCGCCGTCGTGGTTGACGTGGACGAGCTTGGCCAGCTCGTCGTTGTCGATCACCGGGAAGGTGATGCCGACCGAGCGGCAGGCGGCGGCCTCGGCGGCCAGCAGGTTGCCCTCGGGGCCGAGGTTGGACAGCAGCGAGGTGACGAGCTCCTCGCGGATGGCGTCCAGCGGCGGGTTGGTGACCTGCGCGAAGAGCTGCACGAAGTAGTCGAACAGCAGGCGCGGCTTCTCGCTCAGTGCGGCGATCGGCGAGTCGGTGCCCATCGAGCCGAGGGCCTCGCCGCCGGTGCGGGCCATCGGCGCGAGGATGACGCGCAGTTCCTCCTCGGTGTAGCCGAAGGTCTGCTGGCGGCGGGTGACGGAGGCGTGGGTGTGCGCGATGTGCTCGCGCTCGGGCAGCTTGGCGAGCTGGATCTGTCCGGCGCCGATCCACTCCTGGTAGGGGTGCTCGGCGGCGAGGGCGGACTTGATCTCCTCGTCCTCGACGATGCGGCCCTCGGCGGTGTCGATCAGGAACATCCGGCCGGGCTGCAGGCGGCCCTTGCGGGTGATCTTCTCCTGGTCGAGGTCGAGCACGCCGACCTCGGAGGAGAGGACGACCAGGCCGTCCTCGGTGATCCAGTAGCGGGCGGGGCGCAGGCCGTTGCGGTCGAGCACGGCGCCGATCTGGGTGCCGTCGGTGAAGGTGACGCAGGCCGGGCCGTCCCAGGGCTCCATCAGGTTGGAGTGGTACTGGTAGAACGCGCGGCGGGCCGGGTCCATGGTGGCGTGGTTCTCCCAGGCCTCCGGGATCATCATCAGCACCGAGTGCGGCAGCGAGCGGCCGCCGAGGTGGAGCAGCTCCAGGACCTCGTCGAAGGACGCGGAGTCGGAGTGGTCGGGGGTGCAGACCGGGAAGATCCGGCTGAGGCCCTGCCCGTTCCTGTTGGCGGGGATCAGGTCGGTGGCGAGCTGCGATTCCCGGGCGCTCATCCAGTTGCGGTTGCCCTTGACCGTGTTGATCTCGCCGTTGTGGGCGACGAAGCGGTACGGGTGGGCGAGCGGCCAGCTCGGGAAGGTGTTGGTGGAGAACCGCGAGTGCACCAGGCCGATCGCGGACGCGTAGCTGCGGTCCGACAGGTCGGGGAAGAAGGGCTCCAGCTGTCCGGTGGTCAGCATGCCCTTGTAGACGATGGTGCGCGCGGACAGCGAGGGGAAGTAGACCCCGGCCTCGCGCTCGGCGCGCTTGCGGAGCACGAAGGCGATCCGGTCCAGCTCGATGCCGGCCCGCTCGGGGTGCGACACGAAGACCTGGCGGAAGCGGGGCATCACGCTGCGCGCGGTGGTGCCGAGCAGGTCGGGGGTGACCGGGACGTCGCGCCAGCCGAGGACGGTCAGGCCCTCCTCGGCGGCGATGCCCTCGATCCGGGTGACGGCGGCGGCGTCCTCGTCGTCGTTGTCGGGCAGGAAGGCGATGCCGACGGCGTAGGAGCCGGCCGCCGGGAGCTCGAAGTCGACCTTGCCGCGCAGGAAGGCGTCCGGGACCTGGGTGAGGATGCCCGCGCCGTCGCCGGAGTCCGGCTCGGCGCCGGTGGCGCCGCGGTGCTCCAGGTTGCGCAGGACGTTCAGCGCCTGGTCGACGATGGTGTGGTCGGCGATGCCGGTCAGCGTGGCGACGAAACCGACGCCACAGGCATCGTGCTCGTTTCGCGGGTCGTACAGGCCCTGAGCAGCAGGTCGCGCATCCGGCACGAGCGCGTACGGGCGGCGGGAGGCGCCGTCCTGGGGCTCGTTGGCGGAGTGCATGGATGCAGACAGCATCGGCTCTCCCGTCGTCGTCTTTCGGCAGGTTGGTGCAAGTAGGGACGACGTTGGCCCTGATGCGATGGTGCGGTGTCGTGCAAGTTACATGATGCCCAGGATCCCGAGAAGCGGAATATCCCGTCCACATGGCGGGACGAGTCGCGGGTCAGGGGATGGGGGGAGATGGACGCGCCACAGTGCGCGTCCCGACGATTGTGCCCAACGGTCGGCCGCCTGAAACAGGGGCGAAACCGGATCGCCACAGAAGCCGATCATGGCCGCCTGCGATTCCATTCCGGGAGTCCGTCCGCGGATGCGAATCCGCGGCCCGGGGGCCCGGATGGTGAGACTACGCCAGGCGCTACGCGACGCTCATGTGTGAAACGTCACGCACTGCCCAGCATAGTCATGCACCCGGTGGGGCCATCCGGGCACCGCCCCCGGTCATCCCACATGGCCGCCGATCAGCAGGCCGAGCAGGTAGGTCACCCCGGCCGCCGCCCCGCCCAGCACCAGCTGGCGCAGTCCGCTGAACCACCAGCTGCGCGCCGTCACCCGGGCCACCACCGCACCGCACAGGAACAGCCCGGCCGCCGCGAGCAGCAGGGCGGGCAGCAGCGAGGTGGCGCCCAGCAGGTACGGCAGCAGCGGCAGCAGCGCGCCGAGCGCGAAGCACAGGAACGACGACCCGGCCGCGACCAGCGGCGAGGGCAGGTCGGTCGGGTCGATCCCCAGCTCCTCCCGGGCGTGCACCTCCAGGGCCAGCTCCGGGTCCGCCGACAGCTGCCGGGCCACCTCGTGGGCGAGGTCCGGGTCCACCCCGCGCGAGACGTACAGCTGGGCCAGCTCGGCCAGCTCCCCGTGCGGGTTGCGGCTCAGCTCCAGCCGCTCGGCCTCGATCTCGGCCTGCACCAGCTCGCGCTGCGAGGCCACCGAGGTGTACTCCCCCGCCGCCATCGAGCAGGCGCCGGCCGCCAGGCCCGCCAGGCCGGTGAGGATCACCGTGCCGTTGGACACCGCGCCGCCCACCACACCGGTCATCAGCGCGAAGTTGGACACCAGCCCGTCCACCGCGCCGAACACGGCCGGCCGCAGCCAGCCGCCGTTGACGTCCCGGTGGTGGCCGGCCGCGGGTATCCGCGGCGGGTGTGCGGCCTCGGGCTCCAGGATGGTCGCGCTCACGGTCTCTTCCCCTCCGTCTACGTTCCTCGTCGTCCCTGAACGTAGCCCGTCTGACCTGCGCATTTCCAGCAAAGTAAGGCTGTCCGAACAGCACTGAGGCCACCCTTCGCACTGCTCGCGAAGGGTGGCCTCAGTCGGGGGAACCCCCAGGTCAGATCGGGTTCTCGACGTCCTTGCCGGTCTTCTCGGCCGCGACGACGGCCGGTTCCGGGGCCGGCTTCCCGTCCACGGACCGAGACGGCACGCCCGCCTTCCTGTCCGCCCCGGCGTCCTTGGCGTCCTTCTCCCCTGCCTTGGCACCGCCCTCGGCACCGCCCTCGGCGCCGTCCTCCGAAAGGTGCGCGGCCGGGTCGATGCTCGCCGGGTCCTCCCGGCCGGGCCGCTTGCGGCCGACGACCACCAGGTACGCCACCGCGCCCAGGAACACCACGATCGACGTCCAGTCGTTCAGGCGCAGGCCGAAGTAGACGTGCGCCTCGTCGATCCGCAGCCACTCGGTCCAGAACCGGCCGACCGTGTACGCGGCGACGTACAGCGCGAAGGCCCGGCCGTGGCCCAGCTTGAAGCGGCGGTCCGCCCAGATCACCAGCACGGCGACCAGCACGCACCACACCGACTCGTAGAGGAAGGTCGGGTGGTAGACGCCCTTCACGACCTCGCCGTCGGGCAGCGTCTTGTCGATCTCCAGGCCCCAGGGCAGCGTGGTCGCCCGCCCGTACAGCTCCTGGTTGAAGTAGTTGCCCCAGCGGCCCATCGCCTGCGCGAGCGCGATGCCCGGCGCGATGGCGTCGGCGTACGCGGGCAGCGGCACGCCCCGGCGGCGGGCGCCGATCCAGGCGCCGACCGCGCCCAGCGCGATCGCGCCCCAGATCCCGAGGCCGCCCTCCCAGATCTTGAAGGCGTTCCAGGGGTTCTTGCCGTCACCGAAGTACAGCTGGTGGTCGGTGATCACGTGGTACAGGCGGCCGCCGACCAGGCCGAACGGCACGGCCCACACGGCGATGTCACCGACCGTGTGCTTGGCACCGCCCCGGGCGACCCAGCGCTTGCTGCCGAGCCAGACGGCGACGACGACACCGAGAATGATGCAGAAGGCGTAGGCGCGCAGCGGGACCGGTCCCAGGTACAGGACGCCCCGCGACGGGCTGGGAATGTAGGCGATATCCATGGCGGTTCCGACGCTACAGGGTGAGTGGCCCCGGTCGGGAACCCCCGGGGTCACAGAAACCGAACAACAGCGGCCGCGGGCCGGTCGCCGCTCGCTCCGGACGGGGAGGGCGCGGCGGCCGGCCCGCGGCCGGGTACGGGGCTCAGCCGGCGTTCGGCGACGGGTTGTTGGCCTCCGAGGCGGCGCTGGTCGGCGCCGGGGTCTGGCCGTGCGAGCCCGCCGTGCCCAGCTGCTTGCCCTGGTTGGCGGCGTCCACCCACTTCACCAGGTTCTCCGGGGTGATCTCGTCGTTGCCGTTCTTCGGGTAGATCGGCTGGCCGTTGAGCAGCACGGTCGGGGTCGACTTGTAGCTGGACTTGTCGAAGTCCTGCTGCACGGAGGACACCCATCCGCCGTACTTGTTGTCGTTGACGCAGGCCTGGAACTCGGGCGTGTCCAGGCCGTTGACCTGCTTGGCCAGGTTGAGGAGGACCGCCTTGTTCCCGAAGGCGTCGTTGGTCTCCTCCGGCTGGTTGCGGTAGAGCACGTCGTGGAAGTCCCGGAAGTGCCCGGCGTCCTGGGCGCAGGCCAGCGCGTTGGCACCGGTCTTGGAGCCCTTGCCCGGTACGGCCCGGTCGATGAACGACACGATGTGGTAATTGGTGTAGATCTTCCCGGCGTCTTCCAACTGGTCGACGGTCGAGGAGAACTCCCGCTCGAAGATGCCGCAGGCGGGGCAGCGCGGGTCCTCGTAGACGGTGAGGACGGACGGCGCGTTGCCCGCGCCGACCGGGACGACCAGGTTCTTGTCGCCGATCGTCCCGGCCGGGACGGCGGCCGGGGTCTCCGGCTTGGAGCGCTGGTTCTGCACGACGACGCCGACGACCACGGCGGCGGCGATCACCGCGAGCACGGCGCCGCCCACGACCAGCTTCTTCCTGCGCCTGCCGGCGGACTCCTCGGCTTCCCGCTGCTCCAGCATCCGCTCGCGGGCGGTGCGCTTGCCTTCTCGGTTCTTCTCGCTCATTGCCTTGACATCCACGGTCGGGGGCCTTCGTCGGGTGCGGGGGTGGGGGTGCGGCGGGGCCGGGAGGGTCAGCTCGCCAACCAGCCGTCCGCCGAGAGCCGGGTCCGGGGCCGCCACAGCAGCCACCCGGCGAGCAGCAGGAACCCGGTGTCGCGCAGGATCTCCTGGAGGTACGTCGTCTGGGACTCGTCGACGTGCCCGCCGCCGCCGAAGCAGCCGCAGTCGATCGAGATGCCGCGCGCCCAGGCGGAGGCGATCCCGGCGATGAAGGCGAGCAGCAGCAGCGCGGAGACCCCGGCGACCAGCCGCACGCCCAGACCGATCACCAGCAGCAGCGCGAGCGCCAGCTCCAGGAAGGGCAGGCCGTAGCCGATCGGCTTGACCAGGCTCTCGGGCAGGATCTCGTAGGCGCGGACGGCCTGGGCGGCCTCCGCCGGGTCGGCGATCTTGGCCAGTCCGGCCCAGCCCCACACCACGGCGAGGCCGAGCCGCGCGGCGGTGCCGATCCACTCGCTCCAGGCGGGCGCCGGCCGCCGCGCCGACGGCGTGGGCGCCGGGGCACCGGGCTGCGCTGCCGGGCCGGCCATCAGGGAACCCCCCTCGGGAAACTCGTTCACTTCCTGATGAACCGTAAGGGACGGGGGGTGGTTCCTCCGTATTCAGGAATTAAGCCGGATGGGTGACGTTCTGTCCGAATCCGTCGAACACCCGTACCTCAGTGACAGCCCGGCATCCGGCCCGGGTCGAACAGCTCCGGACGCGCCTCGTGCTGTCCCCGCCCGGCCCGCTCGGCCGCGTCCCACCGGGCCGCCTCCGCACAGGCCACCGCCTCCCGCTCGGCCCGCTCAGCTCCCCGCCTGGCCAGCGCGTGCCCCACCTCCGCGTGCGCCCCGACCGCGGCGCCCAGGGCCAAGGCGGCGGCCGCCGCCCGCAGCAGAACGGCTCGATGGAGACCACGCACCGGCTCACCCCTTCGCTCGCCCCGCTACCCCGACGCACCTCGTCCGTGCAGTCGTCCCTCCACTCAACGCCCGTCAACCCCGCCTGATGCGTGTCCCCACCACTGTTCACCCGTTCGGGGCCACCCCCGGGTCGACGCCCCGTCACCCGCGCCGGGAAAGCCGACGGCCCGCCGCTCCCCGGGGGGAACGGCGGGCCGTCGGACACACCTTCAGGACCGCGCGTCAGCGCCTGCGCACGCCCGCCGCCAGCTCGCCGGCGACGGCCCGCACGGCGTCCAGCGCCGCCGCCTCGTCGTCGCCCGCTTCCAGGATCCGCTTCACGAAGGCGGAGCCGACGATCACGCCGTCGGCGAACCGGGCGACCTCGGCCGCCTGCTCGGCGTTGGAGACGCCGAGCCCGACGCAGACCGGCAGGTCGGTGGTGGCACGGGTGCGCGCGACCAGGTCCTCGGCCATGGACCCGACGGCCGACCGGGTGCCGGTGACGCCCATCACGGCGGCCGCGTACACGAATCCGCTGCCTGCCGCCGTGACCTCGGCGAGCCTCGCGTCCTTGCTGCTGGGGGCGACCACGAACACGGTGTCCAGACCGTGCGCCTCCGCCGCCTTGCGCCACTCCTCGGACTCCTCGACCGGCAGGTCGGGCAGGATGCAGCCGGCTCCGCCCGCCGCGGCGAGGTCGGCCGCGAAGCGGGCCACCCCGTAGCGGTCGACCGGGTTCCAGTAGGTCATCACCAGCACGGCCGCGCCGGGGTGCGCGGCGGCGGCCTCCTGGACGGTCCGCAGCACGTCCTTGATCCGTACCCCGCCGCGCAGCGCGATGTCGTCGGCGGTCTGGATGACGGCGCCGTCGAGGACCGGGTCGGAGTGCGGCAGGCCGACCTCGACGATGTCGCAGCCGCCTTCGAGGAGCGCGTTGACCGCCCGGATGCCGCCGTCGACGGTGGGGAAGCCGGCCGGCAGGTAGCCGATCAGCGCGGCCCGGTCCTCCGCCTTGGCGGCGGCCAGGATGTCACTGAGCTTCGATGCCATGGTCACTTACCCCCCTGGGCGGAACCCGCGGAACCCGCGGTGCCCGCGCCCGGCTCGTCGTACAGCCCGAAGTACTCGGCGGCCGTGTGCATGTCCTTGTCCCCGCGCCCCGACAGCGAGACCAGGATGGTGGCCTCCGGGCCGAGTTCGCGGCCGAGGTCGAGGGCCCCGGCGAGCGCGTGGGCGCTCTCGATGGCCGGGATGATGCCCTCGGTGCGGGACAGCAGCCGCAGCGCCTGCATGGCGGCGTCGTCGGTGACCGGGCGGTACTCGGCCCGGCCGGTGTCCTTGAGCCAGGCGTGCTCGGGGCCGACGCCGGGGTAGTCGAGCCCGGCCGAGATCGAGTGCGACTCGATGGTCTGGCCGTCCTCGTCCTGCAGCACGTAGGTGCGGGAGCCGTGCAGCACGCCGGGGTCGCCCTTGGTGAGGGTGGCGGCGTGCCGGGGGGTCTCGGCGCCCTCGCCGGCCGCCTCGCAGCCGATCAGGCGCACACCGGCGTCGGGGATGAACTCGTGGAAGATCCCCATCGCGTTGGAGCCGCCGCCGACGCAGGCGACGACCGCGTCGGGCAGCCGCCCGGTCCGGTCGAGCACCTGCTGCCGGGCCTCGACACCGATGATCCGGTGGAAGTCGCGGACCATCATCGGGAAGGGGTGGGGCCCGGCGACGGTGCCGAACAGGTAGTGGGTGGAATCCACGTTGGCGACCCAGTCGCGGAACGCCTCGTTGATGGCGTCCTTCAGGGTGCGGCTGCCGGAGGTGACGGCCACGACCTCGGCGCCGAGCATCCGCATCCGGGCGACGTTGAGGGCCTGGCGCTGGGTGTCGACCTCGCCCATGTAGATGGTGCAGTCGAAGCCGAACAGCGCGCAGGCGGTGGCGGTGGCCACGCCGTGCTGGCCGGCGCCGGTCTCGGCGATGATCCGGGTCTTGCCCATCCGCCTGGTGAGCAGGGCCTGGCCCAGCACGTTGTTGATCTTGTGCGAGCCGGTGTGGTTGAGGTCCTCGCGCTTGAGCAGGACGCGCGCGCCGCCCGCCTCGGCGGAGAAGCGGTGGACGTCGGTCAGCGGGCTGGGGCGCCCGGTGTAGTCCTTGAGCAGCCCGTCGAGTTCGGCGGCGAAGGCCGGGTCGGCCTTGGCCTTCTCGTACTCCTCGGCGACCTGCTCGACCGCGGCGACCAGCGCCTCGGGGATGAAGCGGCCGCCGTACGCGCCGAAGTATCCGCGCGCGTCCGGCACCTGGGCACCGGGCAGGTAGTCCTTCTCGGACATGTGGTTTCCCTTGGGGAGTGGGACGACAGTGACGTCTGGTCGGCTGGGGCTCAGCCGTGCGTCACGCGCCATCGCCGTCCCGGCACCTGCCCGGGTTCACAGCCGATCACGTACCGCACCCGACGCCCCAGCACCCGGCGCGCGGGTGCGCGGCAGCCGCGCGGGCGGCAGCCGGGGGCGAGTCGGGCGGCGATCTTCATCGGGCGGTGTCAGTCCTTGTGCCGGACGGCGGGGTGGGCCCCGGCGGCGACCAGGTCGGCGACCGCGGCGCGCGGGTCCTTGCCGGTCACCAGGGACTCGCCGACCAGCACCGCGTCGGCGCCGAGGTTGGCGTAGTTGATCACGTCCAGCGGGCCGCGCACCCCGGACTCGGCGATCTTGACGATGCCGTCCGGAATGGCGTGGACCACGTTCCCGAAGGTGTTGCGGTCCACTTCGAGGGTCTTGAGGTTGCGGGCGTTGACGCCGATGATCCGCGCCCCGGCGTCCGCCGCGCGCTTGATCTCCTCCTCGTCGTGCACCTCGACCAGCGGGGTGAGGCCGATCGACTCGGCGCGCTCGATCAGCGACACCAGGGCCGACTGGTCGAGGGCCGCGACGATCAGCAGCGCGAGGTCGGCGCCGTGCGCGCGGGCCTCCCACAGCTGGTACGCGGTGACGATGAAGTCCTTGCGCAGCAGCGGGGTGTCCACCGCGGCGCGGACGGAGTCCAGGTCGGCCAGCGACCCGCCGAAGCGGCGCTGTTCGGTCAGCACGCTGATCGCGGCGGCGCCGCCGGCCGCGTAGTCGCGTGCCAGGGCGGCCGGATCGGCGATCGAGGCCAGGGCGCCCTTGGAGGGGCTGGAGCGCTTCACCTCGCAGATCACCCGGACCCCGTCGCCCTTGAGCGCGGCGACGCCGTCCTTGGCCTCCGGGGCCTTGGCGGCGCGCTCCTTGAGCTCGTCCAGGGAGACCCGGGCCTGCCGCTCGGCGAGGTCCTCGCGGACCCCTTCGATGATCGAGTCGAGCACACTCACTCGGGAGCCCCCATCTTTTTCTGCCAGTCGGCCAGCGGGTGCCGGACGGGCAGGAGCCCGCCGACTCTTCGATGGTATCGGCACCCGGGGGCGCGGGGCGCATCAGTCCGGCGCGCGTCTCGCGGGCCGGACGCCCCTCCGGCGGCCCTCAGCTGGGACTTCACCGGTTCTCCGGCGGGATCCGGCCGGATCCCGCCGCTCAGACCAGCGGGGGCGCCAGACCCGCTCCGACCGGCGAATTTCGCACCACGGTGAAGACGACGACCAGCAGCACGATCAGCGCCCAGCGGCGGCTGCCGACGGCGATCCGGGGCGGCGGCCCGCCGGTCAGCGCGGCCCAGCCCCAGCGCAGCCAGAGCACCGCCAGCACGCCGAGCAGCAGGACGGCGGCGGCGTTGTCGTGCAGGGCGCCGGTGAGGTCCGCGTGGGACAGCGCGTGGACGCAGCGCAGCCCCCCGCAGCCGGGGCACCACCAGCCGGTGGCGGTCAGGAACGGGCAGTCCGGGTAGTGCCCGGGACTGTTGGGGTCCACCACGGCGACGTACGCGGCGGGGACGGCGACCGCCGCCAGCGCGGCCAGCGGCGGGCCCAGCCGGCGCAGCACGGGTGGCGGGGCGGAGGCGGTGGGGACGGCGTTCACGCCCCGATTGTGCCCGGGCCGGACCCCGGGGACGACGAAACGGCGGGCGCGACGCGCCCGCCGTTCGGTAGTGCGAAAGTCAGGCGGTGACGGCGGCGACGCCGCGGGCCTCGCGGGCCGCGGCCTGCTCCTCGACCGACTTGTAGACGTTGGTGCTCGGCTGCTGGCCCATGCCGGCCATCGACATGGCCTTGCCGACCACGCCGCCGGCCAGGATGACCGCCAGCCCCGCCCAGACGAGCAGCACCGACGGCAGGATCATCGCGACGCCCGCGATGCCGAAGCCGACGAAGGAGATGACGACGCCGGTCCAGGCGGCGGTGGTGTGGCCGTGTGCTGCTGCTGCCATCTGAGTGGTGCTCCTTGGCTCTCGGGGCCCGGCCGGGCCTGCGGGGCCGCCGGCGGGTTGACGGTTCCATTGTGCCGGGCCACACACCGGCCCCCCAAAGCGGGTGGCGGGTCTATCGCGTCACATCACGGCGCGGGGCCCTCGGGCGGGGCCGCACGGGGCTGCACGGGCCTCCTCGGGTCCGGCCGGGTGCAGCCGGTTACGGGCGCCGGGTGTCAGCCGGCGGTGGGGTCCTCGCCCCGGTCCAGCGCCTTCCACAGGTCGCCGGGCGTGTCCGTCTTGGCCGGGGCCTTGCGGGTCGGCGCCTCGTAGCGGCTGCCCATGGCCGGCCAGCCCCGGCCGTAGCGCAGGGTGAGCAGCCCGGCGAGGGCCAGCAGCACGCCGCCGACCAGCGCGATCCAGGGCCAGCCGGTGTGCGACACCTCGGTCGCGGCGGAGCCGCTCAGCGCGAGCTTGCGGGCGGCCTCGGCGTCCAGCGCGGCGGTGTCGCCCGCTCCGGCGACCGAGGCGGCGGCCGCACCGAGTCCGGCCAGCAGGGTCAGCGCGCCGACCGCGAGCCGGCCGGCGCCGCGTACGGCGAACACCGCGACGGCCGCGGCGAGGCCCACCAGGGCCAGCCCGCCGGGCAGTTCGGAGATGTTGCCGCCGGTGACGGACACGTCCAGGGTGCCCGCCCGGCCCTCGGCCCAGGTCCGCCCGGCCGCGGTCAGCACCAGGACGGCGCTCAGCACGGTCAGCAGCAGCATCACGCCGAGGGTGCGGCGGCCGGGGGCGGCGGGGGCGGGGGTCTGGTCAGCGCTCACCGGTCCACTATCCCCCGGCCGACACCTCAGCCCGTACCCGGGGTGGGGAACGGGGTGGGGAACACGTCGGTCCGCAGCACCACGGTGCGCCCGCCCAGCGGCAGGAACAGGTCGTTGCCGAACGGCACCCGCTCGGCCTCCCGGTACACCCCCTCGGGGGACGGCGCGGTGTGCACGGTGCAGACCGCCGCCGCCGGGTCGACCACCACGTACAGCGGCACGCCGCCGCGGGCGTACCCCCGCGCGGCCTCCGCCAGGCCCGGCCGGGCCACCTCCAGCACCGCCTCGACCCCGGCCGCGGCGAACCTGCCCCGCTCCCCCCGCACCGCGTCCGGGGCGAGCACCGCGAGGTCCGGGGCGGGGTCGGCGGCCGGGTCCGGTCCACCGCCGCCGGGCGCCGCCGGGACCTCGATGGCCACCCCGGACAGCACCCGGCCGTGGCCCGCCGGCTGCTCGCCGAACTGCCCGGCCGCGCCGAGCACGACCTCCCAGCGCAGTTCGTCGTACGGCACCTCGGGCATCCCGGCCGCCTCCCTCACGCCTCAGGACAGTTCCGGCCTCCGCAGCGTATTGGCGGTGGCGACGGCCCGCAGCACGGCGGCGGCCTTGTTGCGGCACTCGGTGTCCTCGCCGTGCGGGTCCGAGTCGGCGACCACGCCCGCGCCGGCCTGCACGTACGCGGTGCCGTCGCGCAGCACCGCCGTGCGGATCGCGATCGCGGTGTCGGAGTCCCCGGCGAAGTCCAGGTAGCCGACGCAGCCGCCGTACAGGCCGCGGCGGGTCGGTTCCAGCTCCTCGATGATCCGCATCGCCCGCGGCTTGGGCGCGCCGGACAGGGTGCCGGCCGGGAAGCAGGCGGTCAGCACGTCGAAGGCGGTCCGCCCGGGGGCGACCGTGCCGGTGACGGTGGAGACGATGTGCATCACGTGGCTGTAGCGCTCGATCTGCATGAAGTCGACCACCTCGACGCTGCCCGGCTCGCAGACCCGTCCGAGGTCGTTGCGGCCGAGGTCCACCAGCATCAGGTGCTCGGCCCGCTCCTTGGGGTCGGCGAGCAGCTCGGCGGCCAGGGCCGCGTCCTCGTGCGGGGTGGCGCCGCGGTGCCGGGTGCCGGCGATCGGGTGCAGCATCGCCGCGCCGTCGGTGACCTTGACCAGCGCCTCCGGGCTGGAGCCGACCACGTCGAAGCCGCCCTCGGCGGTGCCGTCCGGCCCGGGGAAGCGGAACAGGTACATGTACGGGCTGGGGTTGGTGGTGCGCAGCACGCGGTAGACGTCCAGCGCGGAGGCCGGGCAGGGCGCCTCGAAGCGCTGCGAGGGCACCACCTGGAAGGCCTCGCCGGCCCGGATCCGCTCCTTGACCTCCTCCACCGCCGCCCGGTACGGGGCGCCGCCGAACGGCGAGCGCGCCTCGGCGGGGGCGGTGGGGGTGAAGCTCGCCAAGCCCGGGTCGACCGGCTTGAGCAGGTCGGCCTCCATCGCGTCCAGGCGGCCCACGGCGTCCGCGTAGGCCTCGTCCACGCCGCTGGCGAGGTCGTTGTGGTTGACCGCGTTGGCGATCAGCAGCACGGTGCCGTCGGCGTGGTCGAGCACGGCGAGGTCGGTGGCCAGCATCATGGTCAGCTCGGGGAGCCCGAGGTCGTCCGGGTTGAGGTCGGGCAGCTTCTCCAGCCGGCGGACGATGTCGTAGCCGAGGTAGCCGACCAGGCCGCCGGTGAGCGGGGGCAGGCCGTCGTCGGGGCGCCGCGGGGTGTGCAGCGCCTCCAGGGCGGCGCGCAGCACCTCCAGGGGGTCGCCGCCGGCCGGGACGCCGACCGGCGGGGTGCCGAGCCAGCGGGCCCCGCCGTCCGGGCCGACGGTGAGCGTGGCGGCGCTGCGCACGCCGACGAAGGAGTAGCGCGACCAGCTGCGGCCCTGCTCGGCGGACTCCAGCAGGAAGGTGCCGGGCCGCTCCTCGGCGAGGCTGCGGTAGAGGCCGATCGGGGTGAGGCCGTCCGCGAGGAGCCTGCGGGTGACCGGGATGACCCGGGTGTCGACGGCGAGCTTGCGGAAGGCTTCGAGGTCCATGCGGGGCGGCACCTTCTGGGTTCTGGGGTTGACTGGGGTCAGGAGAGCGGGAGCACGTCGGCGTCGAAGCAGGTGCGGTCGCCGGTGTGGCAGGCCGCGCCGCTCTGGTCGACCTTGACCAGCAGGGTGTCGCCGTCGCAGTCCAGTGCCACCGACTTGACCGCCTGGGCGTGGCCGGAGGTGTCCCCCTTGACCCAGTACTCGCGGCGGCTGCGGCTCCAGTAGGTGCAGCGGCCGGTGGTCAGCGTGCGGTGCAGCGCCTCGTCGTCCATCCAGCCGAGCATCAGCACCTCGCCGGTGTCGTACTGCTGCGCGATGGCCGGGAGCAGGCCGTCCTCGGTGCGCTTGAGGCGGGCGGCGATCGCGGGGGCCAGGGCGGTGGTGCCGGGAGTGGCGGGTGTGGTGGACATGGGGTCATTGTGTCAGCCCGGCCGGCCGCGCCCGAGGGGGTCCGGCGGACCGGTGCTCCCGGGCGGCCGCCCGTCCGGGGCGAGTTCGGCCAACCGCCTGCCGGGCGGGGTCCGCGTGGGCCATCCTCATGGCCATGACCTCCGAGCAGCCGCCCGCAGCCGCCGCCTCCCGCCCGTCCCGCGGCCTGGTCCTCACCGTCGCCGCCGTGCTGGTCGTCCTGCTCGCGGTGGTGGCCACCGCGGTGCTGTGGCCGGACGACCGGAAGCCGGCCGCCGCGCCGCCCCCGCCCACCCCCTCGGCCACCCCGACGCCGACCCCCACGCCCACGCCGACCCCGACCAAGCCGGCGCCGCCGTACGCCTTCTTCCCGGTCGGCACCTGCTTCGACCACCCGCAGCTGAGCCCGGTGATCACCAAGGCGGAGGAGCGCCCCTGCGCCGGCGACCACGACGGCGAGGTGATCGCGAACCTCACCCTCGCCGACAACCTCACCGGCGAGATCCCCGTCGCCCTGGCCATGCGGGACGGCTGCAAGGAGGCCGAGGCCGCCGCCAAGGCCCGGCAGACCGACGGGAAGGCCTACTACGGGCGGCAGTTCGGCCCCGCCCTGGTCAACTACCAGCAGGGCTGGCGGGACTACACCTGCACCCTGACCGGCAGCAACAAGCAGGGCGGCGCCAAGCTCACCGGCCACCTCCACCCGTAGGGCCGGTCCTCGCCCCGGCCATAGGTCCTCGCCCCGGCCCTAGGCTGACGCCATGTCGAACCACGCCCTCGCCGAACGCCACCGCCTCACCGAGCTCCTGGCCGCCGCCGGTCCGGACGCCCCCACCCTCTGCGCCGGATGGACCACCCGGGACCTCGCCGCCCACCTGGTGATCCGCGAGCACCGTCCGGACGCGGCGGCCGGGATCCGGATCGGCGCGCTGGCCGCCCGCACGCGCCGGGTGCAGGACGAGTACGCCGGGCGCCCGTACGAGGAACTGCTCCGGCTGTTCCGCTCCGGTCCGCCCGTGTACTCCCCGTTCGCCCTGCCCGGCGCGGACGAGGCGGCGAACACCGTCGAGTACTTCGTCCACGCCGAGGACGTCCTGCGGGCCGTCGAGGACTCGGCCGCGCGGCCCCTCCCGCCGGGCCGCGCCGAGGCCCTCTGGCGCCGGCTGCCGATGATCGCCCGTCTGGAGGCCGGCCGCCGCTCCCCCGTGCGCCTGACCCTCGCCCACCCCGACGGCCGCTCCCTCACCGTCGGCCCGGCCGGTGCCGCCACCGTCCGCCTCACCGGCGAGCCGGGCGAGCTGGTCCTGTTCGCCTACGGCCGGGGCGCCCGCACCGTCCTGGACGTGGACGGCGCCCCGGACGCCCTCGAAGCCCTCCGCCACGTCCTGCCGCTGCCGTAGGCAAAAGAGAGAAGAGGCACCGCGCGCCCGGGGTCGGCCGGTCAGCCTGTGGGGCGGCCCTTGGAGACGAACAGTTGGACGGTCGTGTTCGCCGCCGCGGGTCGCCCGGCCCGCGGTTCGGAGTTGATGACCGACCCGGCGGACACCTTCCAGTCGGTGAACTCGTGGACCTCGTAGCGCAGCCCGGCCGTGTCCAGCAGCCGGGTGGCGGCGTCCCGGGACAGGCCGACGACCGAGGGCACAGTCACCGTCGCGGCGCCGGAGGCGGGCGGGGCGGCGGGGGAAGGGGTGCCCTCGGTCGCCGCTGTCCCGGGAACGGGCGGCGGCGACACCGGAGCCGAGGTGGAAGCGGACGGGAGGGGCGAAGGGCCCGAAGGGGCGGGCGCGGACTGGACGGCCGGGGCCGGCCCGGTCCCCGCCGGGCGGTCGCCGCCGCCCGTCGGTCCGGGCACGAGCAGGGCCGCGCCCGTCACGATGGCGGCCACCGCCGCCACCGCCGCGGCCCCGGTGAGCAGGGTGCGCCGGCGCACCGTGCTCCGGATCCCGGCGGCGTCGATCACGGGGGCGGGGGCGTCGTCGGCGAAAGCGGTCATGGCGGCGAGGAACTCCTTGTCGAAGGCCGGGTCGAAAGCGGGATCGGAGGTGGGGCCGAAGGCGGAGGCGGGGTCGGGGTCGTGCGGCGGGAAACGGGTCATCACGCACCTTCACGCGAGGTCGACGACGCGGACGGGACGTCCTGCCGGGGCAGCGCAGCCCGCAGTTTCGCGAGCCCGCGGGCGAGTTGCGAGCGCACGGCGCCGGGGGAGATGTCGAGGGTCTGCGCGATCTCCCGGTCTCCCAGGTCGTGGAGGTAGTACAGGACGACGACGGTGCGCATCCCCATCGGCAGCGTGTGCAGCGCCGCGACGAGCTCCGCGCGCAGGTCCACCGACCGGTAGGCGTCGCGGGGATCGGGGTGCTCGACGCCGGGCTCCGGCGCGGTGCGCTCGCCCGGGCGGTTGAGGCGCCGCCAGCGGTCGTTGGCCAGGTTCACCAGGATCCGGCGCACGTACGCCTCGGGCACCTCGGCGCGCGCGACCCGTCGCCAGTGGCGGCAGGCCCGCTCCAGCGCCTCCTGGACGAGATCCTCCGCGGTGTGTGCGTCCCCGGTGAGCACGTACGCCGTGCGGAACAGCGCGCCCGAACGCTGTTCCACGAACTCGACGAAGTCGATCTTGGGACTGGCCCTGCGCAGCCTCACCCGCTGCCTCACTCTCTCCCGCCGTCACATCCACCCCCATGACGGCGTCCGGCCGCACCCTGCTGCACCGGCGCCGGGGAAGTGACGCGCCTCACATTCGCCGCCGCGGGACGGCGCCTCCCTCCCTGCCGCCGGCCACCCCCGGCGGCCGTCCCGGCTGCGGATGTCAGTGCCCGGGTGCAGACTCGCAGGTGGCCGGGGCGGGGGCGTGCGCGCGCCCGACGGAAGCGCCCCGGTCACTCTCCGTCGAAGGGGCGCCCCGCCATGATCACCACCGACTTCCCCATCGGCTCGCCCTGCTGGATCGACCTGGGCAGCCCGGACATCCCCGCCAGTGCCGCGTTCTACGGGAAGGTCTTCGGCTGGACGTTCCAGGAGCTGCCGGACGCCATGGGCTACGGCTTCCTCCAGTCGGACGGGAAGACGGTCGGCGCGATCGGCCCGCTCGACGAGGGCGCCCCGTCGACGTGGACGACGTACTTCCGCGGCGCCGACGCGGACGCCACCGCCAACGCGGTCCGGCAGGCCGGCGGCACGGTCTCGGTCGAGCCGATGGACGTCATGGGGGAGGGCCGGCTGGCGCAGTTCGCCGACCCGCAGGGCGCCCGGTTCGCGGTCTGGGAGGCCGGGCGCACCAAGGGGCTGGACGCGGTGTCCCAGGAGGGCGCACTGGTCTGGGCGGAGCTGCACACCTCGGACCAGGACGGCGCCTACGCCTTCTACCGGCAGCTGTTCGGCTGGCGGGTGGAGGACTTCGAGCCCTCCCCCGGGATGAACTACCGGGTGCTCTCGACTGTCGAGGGCGACCCCAGGTCGAACGCCTTCGGCGGGATCGCCCCGACGATGTCCCCGGAGCAGCCCTCCGCCTGGACGCCGTACTTCGCCGCCGAGGACGTGGACGCGGTGGTCGCCCGGGCGACGGCGGCCGGCGGATCGGTGCTGATGCCGGCCTCGGACGTGGAGAAGGTGGGCCGGCTGGCCTGGCTGGCGGACCCGAACGGCGCGCCGTTCGCGCTGATCCACGGCGAGCCGCAGGAGTCCTGAACGCGCGGGCGGGCCCGCGGTCGCGAGGACCGCGGGCCCGCCCGGACGGGAGGATCAGCGCACCGGGTGCCCGGCGTCCCGCAGCGCGCCCTTGACCTCGCCGATCCGCAGGTCCCCGAAGTGGAAGACGCTGGCGGCCAGGACGGCGTCCGCGCCCGCCTCGACGGCCGGGGCGAAGTCGGCGAGCTTGCCGGCCCCGCCGGAGGCGATCACCGGCACCGAGACGGTCTTGCGGACGGCCCGGATCATCTCCAGGTCGTAGCCGTCCTTGGTGCCGTCCGCGTCCATCGAGTTGAGCAGGATCTCGCCGGCGCCGAGTTCGGCCGCGCGGCCCGCCCACTCGACGGCGTCGAGGCCGGTGCCCTGGCGTCCGCCGTGGGTGGTGACCTCGTAGCCGGACGCCGTCTCGGTGCCCTCCGGGCAGCGCCGGGCGTCCACCGAGAGCACCAGCACCTGCCGGCCGAACCGCCGGGCGATCTCGCGGACCAGTTCCGGCCGGGCGATGGCGGCGGTGTTGACGCCGACCTTGTCGGCACCGGCCCGCAGCAGCTTGTCCACGTCGTCGACGGCGCGGATGCCGCCGCCGACGGTGAGCGGGATGAAGACCTGCTCGGCGGTGCGGCGGACCACGTCGTAGGTGGTCTCCCGGTCGCCGGAGGAGGCGGTGATGTCGAGGAAGGTCAGCTCGTCGGCGCCTTCGGCGTCGTAGAGCCTGGCCATCTCGACCGGGTCGCCGGCGTCGCGCAGGTTCTGGAAGTTGACGCCCTTGACCACCCGCCCGGCGTCCACGTCCAGGCAGGGGATGACACGTACTGCGAGGGTCACGGCTGTTTGCCTTCCAGGGTCTTTGCCAGCCCGGACCGGTACGCGTCGAGCTCGATCTCGACCATCATCCGGGAGTCGATCAGGCCCTCGACCACCACCATGGTGGCCGCCGGGCGTGCGGCGTCGAAGAGTTCGTGGTGGGCGCGGCCCACTTCCTCGGCGTCGCGGACGTGGGTGATGAACATCCGGGTGCGGACCACGTCGTCCGCGGTCAGACCGTACGCGGCCAGGGCCGTGAGGCCGACGCCGAACGCGGCGAGGGTCTGCCGGTACGGGTCCCCCTCGTGCTCGATCCGGCCGTCGACCCAGGCGGTCGTGCCGGCCACGTGCACGTGGTCGCCCGCGGCGACCGCCCGGGAGTAGCCGAACTCGTCCTCCCAGGGCGAGAATCCGCTGACCCGACCGTTGTCGACCTGCCCGCGCACGATCCGACCGTCCGTCATCCTGAAACCGCCTCCAGGGCCTCTTCGAGGGTGAACTTCTGCTCGTAGAGTGCCTTGCCCACGATGGCGCCCTCGACACCCTCGCCGACGAGCGTGGCGATGGCGCGCAGGTCGTCGAGCGAGGAGACGCCGCCGGAGGCGACCACCGGGCGGTCGGTGGCGGCGCAGACGTCGCGCAGCAGCTGGAGGTTGGGGCCGGTCAGGGTGCCGTCGCGGTTGACGTCGGTGACGACGTAGCGGGCGCAGCCCTCCTGGTCGAGGCGCTCCAGCACCTCGAAGAGCTGGCCGCCGTCGCGGGTCCAGCCGCGGCCGCGCAGGGTGGTGCCGACGACGTCGAGGCCGACGGCGATCTTGTCGCCGTGCTCGGCGATGGCCTTGGCGACCCACTCGGGGGCCTCCAGGGCGGCGGTGCCGAGGTTGACCCGGGTGCAGCCGGTGGCGAGGGCGCGGGCCAGCGACTCGTCGTCGCGGATGCCGCCGGACAGCTCGACCTTGATGTCCAGCCGGCCGGTGACGTCGCGCAGCAGCTCGTAGTTCGAGCCGGTGCCGAAGGCGGCGTCCAGGTCGACCAGGTGCAGCCATTCGGCGCCGGCGTTCTGCCAGGCGAGGGCGGCGGCCAGCGGTTCGCCGAAGGAGGTCTCGGTGCCGGAGGCGCCCTTGACCAGGCGGACGGCCTGGCCGTCGCGGACGTCGACGGCGGGAAGCAGTTCGAGGCGGCTCATCAGAAACAACTCTCAGACGCTCAGAGGGTGTTGACCCAGTTGGTCAGCAGGGCGGCGCCGGCGTCGCCGGACTTCTCGGGGTGGAACTGGGTGGCCCACAGCGGGCCGTTCTCGACGGCCGCGACGAACGGCTGCCCGTGCGTGGCCCAGGTGACCAGCGGCGGGTTGATCCGCGCGCTGTGGCTCTCCAGCTCCCAGTGCCGCACCCCGTAGGAGTGCACGAAGTAGAAGCGGGTCTCGGGGTCGAGGCCGGCGAACATCCGGCTGCCCTCGGGCACGTCCACGGTGTTCCAGCCCATGTGCGGGACGACGGGGGCCTCCAGCGGCTCGACGGTGCCCGGCCACTCGTCGCAGCCGGCCGTCTCCACGCCGTGCTCGACGCCCTTCTCGAACAGGATCTGCATGCCGACGCAGATGCCCATGACCGGGCGGCCCCCGGCGAGGCGGCGGTCGACGATCCAGTCGCCGCGGACCGACTTGAGTCCGCGCATGCAGGCCTCGAAGGCGCCCACGCCGGGGACGAGCAGGCCGTCCGCGGCCATCGCGGTGTCGTAGTCGGAGCTGACCGTGACGTTCGCCCCGGTCCGCTCCAGGGCGCGCTGCGCGGAGCGCAGGTTGCCGGAGCCGTAGTCGAGGACGACGACGTTCTTGCCCATGTTCAGGTGTCCAGTCTCTCTACGGCGGGGTCTACAGGCGCATGAGGCCGGAGCCCAGGCACATCACGGCACCGAAGGCCAGCACCAGGATGACGCCCTTCGAGTGCTTCTGCTTCCAGAAGGAGATCACCCCGCCGGCCAGGAAGAGGCCGAAGAAGATGAGGATCATCGCGGTGTTGTTCACAGCGCACCCTTGGTCGAGGGGAGGATGCCGGCCGCGCGCTGGTCGCGCTCGGAGGCGTAGCGCAGCGCCCGGGCCAGCGCCTTGAACTGGCACTCCACGATGTGGTGGGCGTTGCGGCCGTACGGCACGTGGACGTGCAGCGCGATCTGCGCCTGGGCCACGAACGACTCCAGGATGTGCCGGGTCATCGTGGTGTCGTAGCTGCCGATCATCGGCGCCATCGTCTCGGGCTCGGTGTGCACCAGGTAGGGCCGGCCGGAGAGGTCGACGGTGACCTGGGCGAGCGACTCGTCCAGCGGCACCGTGCAGTTGCCGAAGCGGTAGATGCCCACCTTGTCGCCGAGCGCCTGCTTGAAGGCGGCGCCGAGCGCGAGGGCGGTGTCCTCGATGGTGTGGTGGGTGTCGATGTGCAGGTCGCCGTCGGTCTTGACGGTGAGGTCGAACAGACCGTGCCGGCCGAGCTGGTCGAGCATGTGGTCGTAGAAGCCGACGCCGGTGGAGATGTCGGTCTTCCCGGTGCCGTCGAGGTCGATCTCGACCAGGACGGAGGTCTCCTTGGTGGTGCGCTCGACGCGTCCGATGCGGGACATGAGGGGTTACAGCTCCTTGATCACGGTACGGACGGCGTCCAGGAAGGCGTCGTTCTCGGCGGGCGTGCCGGCGGTCACGCGCAGCCACCCGGGGACGCCGTTGTCCCGGACCAGGACGCCCTGGTCGAGGACGGCCTGCCAGACGGCGTGGGTGTCGGCGAAGCGGCCGAACTGGACGAAGTTGGCGTCCGAGTCGGTGACCTCCAGCCCGAGGGCGCGCAGCGCCTCGACGAGCCGGTCGCGTTCCGCCTTGAGCCGGCCGACGTACCCGAGCAGGGTGTCGGTGTGCTCCAGGCAGGCCAGCGCGGTGGCCTGGGTGACGGCGGACAGGTGGTACGGCAGGCGCACCAGCTGGACGGCGTCCACCACGGCCGGGTCGGCGGCCAGGTAGCCCAGGCGCAGCCCGGCGGCGCCGAAGGCCTTGGACATGGTGCGGCTGACCACCAGGTTGGGGCGGCCCTCGATCAGCGGCAGCAGCGAGGCGCGGTGCGAGAACTCGACGTAGGCCTCGTCGACGACGACCAGGCTGGGCCGGGCGGCCTGCGCGGCCTCGTACAGCCGCAGCACGGTGTCGGCGTCGACGGCGGTGCCGGTCGGGTTGTTCGGCGAGCAGACGAAGACCACGTTGGGCTTGTGCTCGGCGATCGCGAGGAGGGCGGCGTCGACGTCGATGGTGAAGTCGTCGTTGCGCGGGCCGGAGATCCACTCGGTGCCGGTGCCCCGGGAGATCAGCGCGTGCATCGAGTAGGAGGGTTCGAAGCCGAGCGCGCTGCGGCCGGGGCCGCCGAAGGTCTGGAGCAGCTGCTGGAGGACCTCGTTGGAGCCGTTGGCGGCCCACACCTGTTCGCGGACGACGGGGTGGCCGGTGGTCTTCGCGAGGTACCCGGCGAGGCCTTCGCGCAGCTCGACCGCGTCCCGGTCGGGGTAGCGGTTGAGTCCGCGGGCGGCCTCGGCGACGCGCTCGGCGATCCGGGCGACCAGTTCCTCGGGCAGCGGGTACGGGTTCTCGTTGGTGTTCAGCTGGACGGGCACGTCCAGCTGCGGCGCGCCGTACGGGGACTGGCCGCGCAGTTCGTCGCGGATCGGAAGGTCGTCGATAGCGGTCACGAGCCCTGCACCGTCCAGTCGCTGTGCCAGTTCTGTTCGTCTCCGACGAAACGTGCCTTGATCGCGTCGCCGTGCCCGGGCAGGTCCTCGGCGTTCGCCAGGGTGACGACGTGCGCGGCGACGTCGGCGAGCGCCTCCCGGTCGTACTCGACGACCTGGACGCCGCGCAGGAAGGTCTGCACGGACAGCCCGGCGGAGTGGCAGGCGCAGCCGCCGGTGGGCAGCACGTGGTTGGAGCCGGCCGCGTAGTCGCCCAGCGAGACCGGGGTCCAGCGGCCGATGAAGATCGCGCCGGCGTTGACGACTCGGTCGGCGACGGCGTGCGGGTCGCGGGTCTGGATCTCCAGGTGCTCGGCCGCGTACGCGTTGACGACGGCGAGGCCCTGGGTCAGGTCGTCGACCAGGATGATGCCGGACTGCTTGCCGCCGAGGGCCTCGGCGACCCGCTCGGAGTGCTTGGTCCGGGCGACCTGGAGGGCCAGTTCGGCCTCGACCGCGTCGGCCAGCGCCGGGGAGTCGGTGACCAGCACCGAGCCGGAGGTGGGGCCGTGCTCGGCCTGGCTGATCAGGTCGGCGGCGACGTCGGACGCCAGCGCGCTGTCGTCGGCGAGGACGGCGATCTCGGTCGGGCCGGCCTCGGAGTCGATGCCGATCCGGCCGGCGAAGTAGCGCTTGGCGGCGGCCACGTAGATGTTGCCGGGGCCGGTGACCATGTTCACCGGCTCGCACTCCTCGGTGCCGAGGGCGAACATCGCGACGGCCTGGGCGCCGCCGACCGAGTAGACCTCGTCGACGCCGAGCAGCGCGCAGGCCGCCAGGATCGTCGGGTGGACGCGGCCGCCGAACGCCTTCTGCGGCGGGGAGGTGACCGCGATGCCCCGCACGCCCGCCTCCTGGGCCGGCACCACGTTCATCACCACGGAGGACGGGTAGACCGCGAGGCCGCCCGGCACGTAGAGGCCGACCCGCTCGACCGGCACCCAGCGCTGGGTGACGGTGCCGCCCGGCACGACCTGGGTGGTGTGCCCGGTGCGGCGCTGGTCGGCGTGCACGGCGCGGGCCCGGCGGATGGACTCCTCCAGCGCGGCGCGCACCTTCGGGTCGAGCGTCTCCAGGGCCTCGGCGAACTGCTCGGCGGGCACCCGGGTGGTCTCCAGCCGGACGCCGTCGAAGCGCTCGGTGATCTCGATCAGCGCCGCGACCCCGCGATGGTGGACGTCCTCGGCGATCGGCCGCACCTTCTCCAGGGCGGCCGCGACGTCGAACTCGGCACGGGGCAGCAGGTCACGCGGGTCGTCCAGCGAGCCGCGGAGGTCGATTCGAGAGATCACGCCACCCAGTGTAAGGAGTGCCCGGAACCGCTGGTCCCGGATTTCAGTCCGTGATACGAAAGGCGAGACGACCGGGGGACGGGGGAAACCATGGCGCAGCAGGCTCCGGAGGGCTGGACCGGCACGGAACGGGAGCTCTGGGAGGCGTACCGCCAGGGTGAGGTGCTGGACTTCCGCAGTGGCGAAGCGAACACCGACGACCCCTTCGGCGACGCCGTCTGGGGCCCGTCACGCACCGTGCGCGCCGAGGTCCTCGCCCAGCTGCTGCTGGCCGGCCCCGAGCCCGCCCCGGGCCGGGTCACCTCGTTACGCCTGAGCGGCGTGACGGTCACCGGCGCGCTCAACCTGGCCGGCGGCGCCATCGGGGACTACGTCGAGTTCCAGGACTGCCGCTTCGAGCACAAGATCCTGATCTCCGAGGCGGCGGCCTCGACGCTGCGCTTCGTCCGCTGCCTGGTCCCCCGGCTGGAGGCCTCCCGGCTCTCCACCACCGGCGACCTGCACCTCGCCCGCTGCCGCCTCCCCGACGGCGTCCGGCTGACCGACGCCCGGATCGGCACCGACCTGCTGCTGAACCAGGCCGTCATCGGCGGCGACCGCTACGGCCGTGCCGTGTCCGCGGACGGGATCACCGTCAACCAGGACTTCGAGGCCGAACGGCTGGAGACCACGGGCGAGTTGAGCATACGCACGGCCCGGATAGGCGGCCGGCTCTCGCTGCGCGGCGCCCAGCTGCGCGCCGACCGGCAGCACAACCACACCTGCTTCAACGCCGTCCGGGTCACCGTCGGCCACACCCTCTACCTGACCGGCTCGGCCGACCGCGGCTGGGCCGGCTCCCGCGGCTACTACGGCTCCGGCTACGGCGAGAACCCGCCGCCCGATGGCCCGATCACCCCGTTCCGCGCGTTCGGCCGGGTGCGGCTGTCCGACAGCCGCTTCGACGGGGCCTGCCTGATCTCCGGCGAGTTCCACCTGGAGGGCGACGACGAGCTGTCGCTGCGCCGCATCCACACCCCCGAGCTGCGCTTCACCTGCAAGGTCCGCCCCACCGGCACGGTCGCGCTGTCCCGCGCCCGGGTCGGCAACCTGGTGGACGCGCCGGAGTCCTGGCCGCGCGGCAAGCACCTGGCGCTCACCGGCTTCGTCTACGAGAACCTGCGCCCGCACCGGCCCTTCACCATCCAGGAGCGGATCGCCTGGCTGGAGGGCTCCTCGGTGGACTTCCAGCCCGAGTCCTACGAGCAGCTGGCCGCCGCCCTGCGCCGCGACGGCGCCGACGACGACGCCCGCGAGGTGCTGTACGCCAAGCAGCGCCGGCGCCGCCGGACCCTGCCGCCGCCCACCCGGCTGTGGGGCGCCGTCCAGGACGCCACCGTCGGCTACGGCTACCGCCCCGGCCGGGCGGGCCTGTGGCTGCTGCTCGCCTGGGCGCTGGGCAGCCTCTGGTTCGCCACCCACCCGCTGGAGCCGCTCAAGGCCGACGAGCGGCCGCACTGGAACCCGGTGCTGTTCACCCTCAACCAGCTGCTGCCGATCGTCGACCTCGGCCAGGGCGGCTGGAACCCGGGCGGCGCCTCCCAGTGGATCTCCGCCGGGCTGGTGGTCATCGGCTGGCTGCTCGCGTCCACCGTCGTCGCCGGCGCCTCGCGGATGCTCCAGCGCGGGTGAGCGCCGGCTCCGGCGCGGGTGAGCGCTCGCTCCGGCGCGGGTGAGCACTCGCTCCGGCGCGGGTGAGCGCGCAAACCGCGCGACAAGGCCCCCGTCCGGGGAACTACGCTGTCCGCCGTGACAGAACGGCTTCCGCTCTTCCCGTTGAACACCGTGCTCTACCCGGGCCTGGTGCTACCCCTGAACGTCTTCGAGGAGCGCTACCGCCGTCTCGTCGCCGACCTGCTCGAACAGCCCGAGGACAGTCCCCGGCGGTTCGGCGTGCTCGCGATCAAGGACGGCCGTGAGGTCGCGCCGGTCCGGGCCGAGGAGGGCCCGGCCGGGCCGCTCGACGGCCTGGGCACCGCCACCGGGGACCCGCTGGAGGCGGTCTTCCACATCGGCTGCGTCGCCGACGTGGCCTCCGTCCAGCACCAGCCGGACGGCCGCTACGAGCTGCTGGTGACCGGCACCACCCGGTTCCGGCTCCGCTCGGCGGACACCTCGGGCCCGTACCTGACCGGCGAGGTCGAGCCGATCGAGGAGCGCCCCGGCGAGGGCTCCGGCGCCCTGGCCTCGGAGGTCGAGCGGGCGTTCCGGGTGTACCAGAAGCGGCTGGCCGGCGCCCGCGAGGCCAGCACCGTCGGCCGTCAGGACCTCCCCGACGACCCGCAGGTGCTCTCCTACCTGGTCGCCGCCGCCTCGGTGTTCGAGACCCCGGTCAAGCAGCAGCTGCTCGCCTGCCCCGACACCGCCCAGCGGCTGCGCGCCGAGCTCGACCTGCTGCGCCGCGAGACCGCCGTCCTGACCTGGCTGCCCTCGCTGCCCGCCGTCGACCTGACCCGCCAGTCCTTCAGCCCCAACTGACCGAGGAGCCCGGGCCCCGCATGGCCAAGAAGAGCAAGAAGGGCGGGCAGGGCACCCCCGCGACCGTCGCCCTGGAGAGCGCCGCCGTCCCCTTCACGGTGCACGCCTACGACCACGACCCGGCCGCCGCGTCCTACGGCGGCGAGGCGGCCGAGGTCCTCGGGGTGGCCGCCGAGCGCGTCTTCAAGACCCTGGTGGCCGACGTGGACGGCACCCTCACGGTCGGTGTCGTCCCGGTCGCCGGCAAGCTCGACCTCAAGGCCCTGGCGGCGGCGGTCGGCGGCAAGCGCGCCGTGATGGCCGACCCGGCCGCCGCCGAGCGCAGCAGCGGCTACGTCCTCGGCGGCATCTCCCCGCTGGGCCAGCGCCGCCCGCTGAGCACGGTCGTCGACGAGAGCGCCCTCGGCCACGCCACGGTCTACGTCTCGGCGGGCCGCCGGGGCCTGGAGGTGGAGCTCTCCCCCGCCGACCTGATCGCCCTCACCCGGGCCCGGACCGCCGCCATCGCCCGCTGATCCGCGCCCGCCTTCGGCCCCGGGCCCGGGCCCACCCGCAGCCCCGGGCACGGGCACGGGCACGGGCACCCCGGGAAACGCCGCAGGGCGAGGGGCCCCGGCCCGTACCGGACCACCGACCCTCCGCCCTGCTGCCCTGCTGCCCTGCTGCCCTGCTGCCCTGCTGCCCTGCTGCCCGAGCCTCAGCCCCGGCTGTCCTCCGGCCCGGTCGGCCCCACAGGCCCCACAGGCCCTGCCGGACCCACAGGCCCCACCGACCCCGCCGGGGCGGCGGGCGGAGCCACCGGAGCCCCCCAGTACGGCGGCGGGTCCTCCTCGCGCTTGCCGAACGCCGCCGACAGCGCGAGCAGCACCACCATCGCCGCCATCGGCCACACCAGCAGCGCGCCCAGGGCGCCCAGGTCGATGCTCGCGTCGAAGTGCCCGCCGTTCCCGACCCGTCGGGCCTCGCCGATCAGGTCGTTGCTCGGCCCGAGCCACCGCCCGATCCGCCAGGCCCCCAGCGAGCCGAGCAGGCCGCCGACGGCCAGCCCGAGGGCGACCGCGATGCCGCCGCCGCGCCGGCGGGTCACCAGGAAGGCGCCGAGCGCGGTGACGATGCCCGCGCCCAGCGCGATGATCACGAAGACGGCGTCGGCCCCGGCCCGCTGCTCGCCCTCGGGGTCCACGTAGAGGATGCGGTCCCCGTCGACGACGAGCGGCACCTTCGGCGCCAGCCACGCCCACAGCGCGGCCATGACCAGTCCGGCCACCAGGCAGGCGAGGACGACCCCGGCGCCGAGCCGTACCTCCGGCCGCAGCCGCTGCCCCGGCGAGGGCGCCTGCCCGTCGGACGCGACGGGCGCGACGGGCCCGGCGACCGGCGGAGGCGCGAACGGGTCGGTCGCGGCGTCGGGCGCGGCATCGTCCGGCACCGCCTGCACATCGGCGTGGGCGGGATCCGGAGGTGTGTTCGGTACGGTCACAGGCCCCATCGTTTCACGACGGCCCCCGGCGCGGCCCGGACACCCACCCCGGTGTGCGGCCGAGGCCTCCCCGAAAGAGACGGCCCAACGGGAGACGGCCTAACGGGAGACGGCCCGGCGGTACGCCCAGGTGGCCACGGCCAGCGACACCACGCCCACCCCCGCGCACACCCCCAGGTCCACGAGCACCATCGCCCAGTCCGGGTCCGGCGTGAAGGTACGGGCGAAGGCCTCGACCCCGTACGTGGACGGCAGCAGGTCCCGCAGCCACACCACCGGCTGCGGCAGGTGGTCGACCGGCAGGACGCCGAGCAGCAGGGCGGCGGACATCCCGAGCTGCCCGAGCATCGTGGCGAGCTCCTGGCGCGGCGCGAGCAGCCCGCAGGCCGCCCCCAGCCCGGACAGCGCGGCCCCGGCGAGCGGGACGACGGCGAGCAGCACCCACAGCTGGCCGAGCGGCAGCCCGAACATGACGGCGCCGACCGCGGCCGTGAAGACGGTGCCGGGCAGGGTGAAGGAGGCGTACGCGGCGGCCGTCCCGAGCACCACCGAGGCGGCCGGCACCGGCAGCGTCGCGTAGTGGTCGAGGCCCCCGGTGGCCCGCAGCTTCCCGAAGTACTGGGCGAGCAGGTTGAGCGCGACGAACGCCACCACCAGCACGCTCGACCCGGCGACCACCGACCGCGCCGCCGAGGACTGCCCGCCCTCCACGACGCCGCGCATCATCACCAGGATGCCGACCGACTGGAAGGTGGCGACGAACAGCAGCGGGATCCGGGCGACCTTCGCCCGGGCGAGCTGGGCACGGTACACCGCGGCGAGGGCCGGCAGCA
This sequence comes from Kitasatospora sp. NPDC056446, assembly GCF_042796115.1. NCBI lineage: Bacteria > Bacillati > Actinomycetota > Actinomycetes > Kitasatosporales > Streptomycetaceae > Kitasatospora > Kitasatospora sp. NPDC056446. The sequence continues at coordinate 106,476 of NZ_JBHTRF010000021.1, forward strand.
GCCGGGCCGCGGGGGCGAGCGGGGCGGGTCCGGCCGGGGTCCGGTCGGTCCGGGGCGGCGCCGAGAGCAGGGTCACTTGGCCAGTCCTCCGTGGCGGCCGCCCAGCTTGAGGTACGCGTCCTCAAGGCTCGGGGTGGCGAGGGTGAAGTCGTCGAGGGCGGCGAAGGCGGGGCCGGTGGTGACGGCGGCGACCAGTTCGCGGGCCTGCTCGGGGGTGGTGCGGACGGTCCAGCGGCGGCCGGTGCACTCGGCCCGTTCGCGGAGCGCGGCGACGGCGGGCACCCCGAGCGGTGCCTCGTCGCGCCACACCAGGTCGAGCCGGACGTCGCCGTCCACGAGCGCCTTGAGTCCGCCGGGCGTGTCGCAGGCGATGAGCCGGCCGTCGTCCACCACGGCGACCCGGTCGAGGACGGTCTCCGCCTCGATCACGTTGTGGGTGACCAGCAGGACGGTCGTCCCGTGGTCGGCGCGCCGCCGGTCGACGGCGCTCCACACCGCCCGCCGGGCGACGGGGTCCATGCCGGTGGTCGGTTCGTCGAGGACGAGCAGCGGGCGCTCCCCCACCAGGGCGGCGGCGAAGCAGGCGAGCCGCCGCTGGCCGCCGGACAGTTTGGCGAGCGGCCGCTGCGCGATGGCGGTCAGCCCCAGCTCGTCCAGGACGTCCGCCGTCGCCGCCCGGGCGCGGGCCCGGCCGAGTCCGCGCAGCCGTCCGGTGGTCTCGGCGGCGAGCGCGACGGTCAGCTCGTCGAGGGCGGTGGACTCCTGTCCGAGGTAGCCGAGGAGGCGGGCGGCCCGCTCGGGGTGCCGCACGATGTCGTGGCCGAGCAGTTCGACGCTTCCGGCGTCGGGGCGCAGCAGGCCGGTGAGCTGGCGGACCAGCGTCGACTTCCCGGCGCCGTTCGGCCCGAGCAGGCCGAAGACCTCGCCCTGGCGGACGGTGAGGCTGATCCCGTCGTTGGCCCGGATCTCGGTGGCGGTCGCGCCGCGACCGCTGCGGTAGGTCCTGACCAGGTCGCGCACCACGATGCACGGCGGGGTTTCCTCGGGTGCTCGCCCGGCCGTCTCACTCACGACCGACGACTCTACGCGCTCGTACGGGCGAACCGGACAAGGGGGCCTGGTCGCCGGGGCCTCGGGGGCCGGACTCCGGCTCCGGGCCCTCGTTCCGGGCGCCCGCCGCGGGCACCGCTCCGGGCCGCCGCCTCAGTCGTCGACGACCATCGACCCGCCCGGCACCCGCGCGGCCAATTCCTTCCAGAACCCGGCCCGGATGGCGTACCGGTCGTGCTCGTCGATCTGGTCGTCCTTGTGCGCGAGCAGTCCGAAGCGGGCGGCGTAGCGGAGCAGCTCGCCGTCGACGCGGTGCGGGATGCGCGGGTAGTCGGGCCACAGCACGGTGAGCCGTTCGGAGTCGCTGATCCGGTCGGTCCAGCGGCGGGCGAAGACCTGCCCGACCTCGTGGGCGTCGCCGCCGATGGTGGTGATGTCCTCCTCGCGGTCGGCCCAGCGCTGTTCGGCGGTGGTGAGCTGGGCGAGCGTGGGCAGGTTGTCGCCGGCGGTGACGGCGGGCTCCGGGGCGGGCCGGTCGACCCAGCCCCGGTCGGATGACCAGCGCAGGACCGGCCCGGCCTGCGCGACGGCGGCGTGGCCGTTGGCGGAGTATCCGTTCGCGCTGTGGCCGTTCGCGGTGTGGCCGTTGGTGCCGTGGCCGTTGGCCACCGGGGTGATCGGGGTGACGGAGGAGGCCCGCCCGGCGAGGTCCTTCGGGGTGGGGACGACCTTGAGCGCGGCCGCCGGCTGCGGCCGCCCGTCGGCGGCGGGGACGGCGCTCGCGGGGGCCGCAGCGGCCGGGCCGACGGCTGCCGGCACCCCGGGCACCACGCCCGGCAGTGCGGCGGGCGGCGCGGCGAGGATCTTGGCGATCTCCTGCCGGGCTCCGGGGGCGGGGAACAGGTTGGACGTGTCCCGCAGCGAGAACGAGCCCTCGATCCACTCCCGGTCCAGCACCCGCCGCTCGTCGGCCTCGCCGACCAGGTCCTCGGACTGGTTGAAGTCCCCGTCGGCGGCCTGGAGCGCCCACAGGTGGACGGCGACGCCGTGTTCCTTGGCGGTCATCATGCCGGGCAGCAGGTCGCCGTCCCCGGTGATCAGTACGACGTCGGCGCAGGCCCGGTTGCGGGCGAGTTCGGAGAGTTCGGCGTGCATCGCCGCGTCGACGCCCTTCTGCACCCATCGCCCCTCGGCCCGGGTGAGCGCGCCGAGCCGCACGGTGACCCGGGGCAGCACGCGCAGCCGCCGGTGCTCGGGCATCGGGCGCCGGTCGGGCGCGGCGTCGAACCAGTAGATGCGCAGCAGCGGCAGCCCGGTCTCGGCCTCGGCGCGTTCGCGCAGTGCGGTGATCAGGGCGGTGTGGTTCACGGTGATCCTGGACCGGGACGGGTCCCCCGCGAGCAGGCTGGCGGCGGCGCCCAGCAGGTATCCGGCGTCCACCAGGACGACACAGCGGTCCATCGCGCACCTCTTCTCGCTTGCCCTCGGAATCAGTCGGGTGGGTCAAGTGGGGGTGGGCGGTCCGCCCCGCCGTCCGGGCGTGCCGAGGTGAGGGGCCCCCGTCGTCGCCCGATCGTTGGGTCACCTTTTACCCGGGGTTCGTCTGCCGAACCTTGCCGGATGTCCCGGTACCGCAACAGCCGCCCCAACGGAACGCAAAGAACGTGAAGGCGGGCCCCGTTCAACGACGGAGCCCGCCCGAGGTCACGCGGCGGCGTTTCGGCTCGTGAGCCGGGGTTTCACCCCTTGGCCGGCGGTCAGCCCTTCAGCTCGGCGGCGACCAGCTCGGCCAGCTGGACGGCGTTGAGGGCGGCGCCCTTGCGCAGGTTGTCGTTCGACACGAACAGCGACAGGCCGTTCTCGACGGTCTCGTCCACCCGGATGCGGCCGACGTAGCTCGGGTCCCGGCCGGCGGCCTGGAGCGGGGTCGGGATGTCGGACAGCTCGACGCCGGGGGCGGCGGCGAGCAGCTCGACGGCGCGCTCGGTGCTGATCGGGCGCTCGAAGCGGGCGTTGATCTGCAGCGAGTGGCCGGAGAAGACCGGGACGCGCACGCAGGTGCCGGAGACCTTCAGGTCGGGGATGCCGAGGATCTTGCGGCTCTCGTGGCGGAGCTTCTGCTCCTCGTCGGTCTCGTTGGAGCCGTCCTCGACGATGGAGCCGGCCAGCGGCAGCACGTTGAAGGCGATCGGGCGCTTGTAGACCTTGGGCTCGGGGAACTCGACGGCGGAGCCGTCGTGGGCGAGCGCGGCGGCACCGTCGATGACCTTGGCGGCCTGGTCCCGGAGCTCGGCGACACCGGCGACGCCGCTGCCGGACACGGCCTGGTAGGTGGAGACGACCAGCGCGGCCAGGCCGGCTTCCTCGTGCAGCGGGCGCAGCACGGGCATGGCGGCCATGGTGGTGCAGTTCGGGTTGGCGATGATGCCCTTGGGGCGGTCCGCGATGGCCTCGGGGTTGACCTCGGAGACGACCAGCGGGACCTCGGGGTCGCGGCGCCAGGCGGACGAGTTGTCGATGACGACGGCGCCGGCCGCGGCGGCCTTGGGGGCGAGGGCCTTGGAGGTGGAGCCGCCGGCCGAGAAGATCACGATGTCCAGGCCCGTGTAGTCGGCCGTGGACGCGTCCTCGACGGTGACCTCGGTGCCCTGCCAGGGCAGGGTGCGCCCGGCCGAGCGGGCCGAGGCGAACAGCCGCAGCTGCTCCACCGGGACGTTGCGCTCCGCCAGGATCTCGCGGACCACGCCGCCGACCTGGCCGGTGGCACCGACAATGCCGATCTTCATTCCGACTACTCCTCTGAATGGTGCTGTTCACAGCCGCACTCTGCCCATCATGCCTTGTCACGCGGGCTGGGCGACCTGGTATTCCACGGTGTGAGAGGGCCCCCGGACGAGTGCCCGTGTCGACCTAGTGGTCCAGACCATTTGCCAGGGCCAGCGCGGCCGCCACCTCGCCCGGGCCGGCCGGCAGCAGCGGCAGCCGCACGTCCGGGGTCGGGATCCGCCCCTGGGCGTGCAGCACGCCCTTGGTGACGGCCGGGTTCGGCGCCGTGAAGGCGGACAGCGCCAGGGCGGTCAGCCGGTGCCCGAGCGCCCGGGCCCGCTCGACGTCCCCGGCCTCCCAGGCCTGCGCCAGCTCGACGAAGCGGGCGGTGGCCAGGTGGGCGGAGGCGAGGATGCCGCCGGCCGCGCCGAGCGCCAGCATCGGCGCGAGGAAGGCGTCCTCCCCGGTGAGGAACGCGAACCCGTCGGGGGTGTCGGCGAGCAGTTCGGCGGCCGTCCGGTCCAGCCCGCCGGTCGCGTACTTGACGCCCACCACGCCCTCGATCGCGGCGAGTTCGCGCAGCGCGGCGGTGGAGAGCTCCTGCCCGGTGCGGTACGGGATGTGGTAGACGACCAGCGGCAGCGGGCTGCTCGCGGCCAGGGCCCGGAAGTGCGCGACCGTGCCCGCCTCGCCCGGCCGGACGAAGGCCGGGACGGTGACCAGCGCGGCCGAGGCGCTCGGCACCCGCGCGGCGAGGGCCGCCAGGGAGGCGGCGGTCGTCCGGGTGTCCCCGCCCTGCACGCCGACGGTCAGCAGCGCCCCGCGGCTCGCGCAGGCGGCCGCGGCGACGTCGACCACCGCGTCCCGCTCCTCGGCGGTCAGCGCGGCCGGCTCGCCGGTGGTGCCGAGGGCGACGAGCCCGGCCGCGCCGGCGTCGAGGACCTCGTGCGCGAGCTTCTCCAGCGCGTCGAGCGCGAGCGAGCCGTCGGCGGCGAAGGGGGTGACGAGGGGGACGTGGATGCCCTTGAGTTCCATGCCACCGATCCTGCGGCCGCCGTCACCGCAGGTCCAGTTCACAGATCCGACGCTTCTCGTAAGCTGAGCCGATGCTCGATGTCCGACGCCTGCGCCTGCTGCGCGAACTCGCCCACCTCGGCACCATCGCCGCCGTCGCCGAGGCGCTGTCCTTCAGCCCTTCGGCGGTGTCCCAGCAGCTGTCCGTCCTGGAGAAGGAGGCGGGCGTCCCGCTGCTGGAGCGGACCGGGCGGCGGGTGGCGCTGACCCCGGCCGGGCGCAACCTGGTCCGGCACGCCGAGTCGGTGCTCGCCCTGCTGGAGCAGGCGGACGCCGAACTCGCGCACGCCAAGCGGGGGCTGGCCGGGCCGCTGCGGATCGGCACCTACCCTTCGGCGGCCCGCGCGATCATCCCGTCGGTGCTCGCGGAGCTGGCCGCCTGGCACCCGGGGCTGGAGCCGATGGTCACCGAGGTGGACCCGGTGGGCGTCGGCGCGGCGCTGCGCGCGGGCGAGCTGGACGTCGCGCTGGTGCACGAGTACGACCTCGTCCCGGCCGACCCGGAGCCCGGCCTCGCGGTGACCCGCCCGGTCTTCACCGAGCCGATGTACCTGGCCGCCCGCGCCCCCGGGACGGTGGCCGAGCAGCGCGGCGCCCCCTGGATCATGTCGCCGCCCGGCACCCTCTGCCACGCCATGGCCGTCCGCGCCTGCGAGTCGGCGGGCTTCGCGCCCCGGATCCGGCACCAGATCGACGACTTCACCACCGTGCTCGCCCTGGTCGCCGCCGGCCAGGGGGTGGCCCTGGTCCCCCACCTCGGCACGGCGCAGCCGCCGCCCGGGGTCGTCCTCACCCGGCTGCCGATGTACCGCCGCACCCGCGCCGCGTTCCGGGCGGGCGCGGGCTCCCATCCGGCGATCTCGGCGTTCGTCTCGGCCCTGCACACGGCCGTCCCGCCGGGCCTGGGCAGCGGCTCCTGAGGAACGGCCGAGCCGCCCGGCGGACCGCCGAGCCGGTCAGACCACCAGGCAGCTCGGCCCGAGCAGCTGCTTGAGGTCCCCGAACAGCGCCGGGTCGGACTTCACCCGGTGCCGGTCCAGCCGCAGCACGGTCGTCTTGGTGCTGCCCTCCAGCCGCACCCGCACCTCGGTGGTGCCCTTGTGGTGGGTCAGCACCTCGCCGAGCCGGGCGATCAGCGGCGGGGTGACCTTCCCGGTCGGGATGTTGATGACGATGGGCGCTTCGGCGTGCGCGTTCGACAGGTCGGGGGCGGAGAGCTCCATCCCCATCAGCCGCGGCACGTCCTCCCGCTTGTCGAGCTTGCCGCGGACGAACACCACGGCATCCTCGACGAGCTGGGAGGAGACCAGCTGGTAGCTGGCCGGGAAGAACATGCAGTCGATCGAGCCGGCCAGGTCCTCGACGGTGGCGATGGCCCAGGCGTTGCCCTGCTTGGTCATCTTCCGCTGGAGGCCCGAGATGATGCCGCCGATGGTGACGATCGTCCCGTCGGGCCGTTCCGCGAGGTCGGCGACGGCGCAGTCCGCCTTGTCGGCGAGGACGTGCTCGATGCCGTGCAGCGGGTGCGAGGAGACGTACAGGCCGAGCATCTCGCGTTCCTGGGTGAGCAGGAAGGACTTCTCCCACTCGTCGTCGGAGAAGACGACGTCGAGGCCGAAGCTCGGCTCGTCGGCGGTGGTGTCGCCGCCGAACAGGTCGAACTGCCCCTCGGCCTCCTTGCGCTTGACGCCGACGACGTTGTCGATCATCGGCTCGAACTGGGCGCTGAGCCCCTTGCGGGTGTGGCCGAGCGAGTCGAAGGCCCCGGCCTTGATCAGCGATTCGACGGTCCGCTTGTTGCAGACCACCGATTCCACCTTGTCCAGGAAGTCGGGGAACGACGCGAACTTCCCCTTGGCCTTCCGGGTGCGGATCATCGAGTCGACGACCGGCCCGCCGACGTTGCGGATGGCCGTGAGGCCGAAGCGGACCAGGGTGTCACCGTGCGGGGTGAAGTCCGAGTCCGACTCGTTGACGTCCGGCGGCAGCACCTGGATGCCCATCTTGCGGCACTCGTTGAGGTAGACCGCGGACTTGTCCTTGTCGTCCTTGACGGACGTGAGCAGCCCGGACATGTACTCGGCCGGGTAGTTGGCCTTGAGGTACGCCGTCCAGTACGAGACCAGCCCGTAGCCGGCGGTGTGCGCTTTGTTGAACGCGTAGCCGGAGAAGGGGACGAGGACGTCCCACACGGCCTGGATGGCCGCGTCGGAGTAGCCGCGCTCGCGGCAGCCCTTCTGGAAGGGGACGAACTCCGCCTCCAGGATCTCCTTCTTCTTCTTGCCCATGGCGCGGCGCAGCAGGTCGGCCTGGCCGAGCGAGTAGCCGGCCAGGATCTGCGCGGCCTTCTGCACCTGCTCCTGGTAGACGATCAGGCCGTACGTCGGCCGGAGCACCTCCTCCAGGGGCTCCGCCAGCTCCGGGTGGATCGGGGTGATCTCCTGCTGGCCGTTCTTGCGCAGCGCGTAGTTGGTGTGGGAGTTGACGCCCATCGGGCCCGGGCGGTACAGCGCCAGGACGGCGGAGATGTCCTCGAAGTTGTCGGGCTTCATCAGCCGCAGCAGCGAGCGCATGGGGCCGCCGTCGAGCTGGAAGACGCCGAGCGTGTCGCCGCGGGCGAGCAGTTCGTAGGTCGGCTTGTCGTCGAGCGGCAGCTTGAGCAGCTCGATCTTCCGGCCCTTGTTGCGCTCGATCGCCTTGACGGCGTCGTCCATGATCGTCAGGTTGCGCAGGCCGAGGAAGTCCATCTTGAGGAGGCCGAGGCCTTCACAGGTGGGGTAGTCGAACTGCGTGATGGTGACGCCGTCGGTGTGCCGGGTCCAGACCGGGATGTGGTCGGTCAGCGGCTCGGCGGACATGATGACGCCGGCGGCGTGCACGCCGGGCTGGCGGATCAGGCCCTCGATGCCGCGCGCGGTGTCGATGACCTTCCTGACGTCCGGGTCGCTCTCGTACAGGCCGCGGATCTCGCCGGCCTCGCCGTAGCGCGGGTGCGAGGAGTCGGTGATGCCGGACAGCGGGATGCCCTTGCCCATGACGTCCGGCGGCATGGCCTTGGTGATCCGGTCGCCCATCGCGTACGGGTAGCCGAGGACCCGGGAGGAGTCCTTGATGGCGGCCTTCGCCTTGATGGTGCCGTACGTGACGATCATGGCGACCTTGTCGGATCCCCACTTCTCGGTCACGTAGCGGATCACGTCGCCGCGCCGGCGCTCGTCGAAGTCGATGTCGACGTCGGGCATGGAGATGCGCTCGGGGTTGAGGAAGCGCTCGAAGATCAGGCCGTGCGGGATGGGGTCGAGGTCGGTGATGCCCATCGCGTAGGCGACCAGCGAGCCGGCCGCCGAACCACGGCCGGGGCCCACCGCGATGCCCTGGCTCTTGGCCCACATGATGAAGTCGGCGACCACGAGGAAGTACGCCGGGAACCCCATCTGGATGATGGTGTCCATCTCGTACTCGGCGAGCTTCTTGTGCTCCTCGTCGTACCCGTCCGGGAAGCGCCAGTCCATGCCCTCCCAGACCTTGGACTTGAAGAAGTCCGCCTCGGACTCGAAGCCCTCCGGGATGGGGAAGCGGGGCATCAGGTTCTTGAACTTGAACATGCCCTCGGTGTCGACCCGGGAGGCGACCAGGAGCTGGCTGTTGCGGCAGCCCTCCTGCCAGGCGTCCGAGGAGTCCAGCGCGTACATCTCGGCGGCGGACTTGATGTAGTAGCCGGTGCCGTCGAAGCGGAAGCGGTCCGGGTCGGAGAGGTTCTTGCCGGTCTGGACGCAGAGCAGCAGGTCGTGCGCGCCGGCGTCGGCCTCGGTCGTGTAGTGCGAGTCGTTGGTGACGACCGGGGGGATGTTCAGCTTCCTGCTGATCTCCAGCAGCCCGTCGCGGACCCGCTTCTCGATGTCCAGGCCGTGGTCCATCAGCTCCAGGAAGTAGTTCTCCTTGCCGAAGATGTCCTGGTAGTCGGCGGCGGACTTGACGGCCTCGTCGAACTGGCCGAGGCGCAGCCTGGTCTGCACCTCGCCGGAGGGGCAGCCCGTGGTGGCCATCAGGCCGCCGGACAGCTCGGAGATCAGCTCCTTGTCCATCCGGGGCCACTTCACCAGCCAGCCCTCGGCGTAGGAGCGCGAGGTCAGCTTGAAGAGGTTGTGCAGGCCCTCCTTGTTCCGGGCCCAGATGGTCTTGTGGGTGTACGCGCCGGACGCGGAGACGTCGTCCCGCTTCTGGTGCGGCTGGCCCCACAGGACGCGCTTGGTGTTGGAGCGGGACTCGGGGGCGACGTACGCCTCGATGCCGATGACGGGCGTGATGCCTGCGTCGGTGGCCTGCCGGTGGAACTCGGCGGCGCCGTACATGTTGCCGTGGTCGGTCATGGCGACATGGGTCTGGCCGAGGCGCTCGACCTCCTTGAACATCTGCTTCAGCCGGGCGGCGCCGTCCAGCATCGAGTACTCGGTGTGGACGTGCAGGTGCGCGAACGGCTGGTCGCTCAAGGCGGGGCCTCCGGGGGCTCTGGTGCTGGTCGGACGGGCCGGCGAACGTGCGGGTCACGGGCGGGTCAGGCCCGGAAATGGAGGTGGCCCGGAGCGCCTCGCGGGGTCCGGGCCGTCACTTACACGTTCACGCGTCCACTCTAGCCCCGGCTCCCGGCGGGCGTTCAGGCCCGCCCGGCGAGTCGCGCACCGGCGGCCTCGCGGACCTCCGGGTCCTCCATCGGGTCGTCGCGCAGGTAGCCGAGGCGGGCCGTCACCTCGGGCCCGTCCGGGGCGTGCGTGATGCCCAGCAGCCGGGCCTCGGCCTGGGCGTCCCACAGCGACTCGGCGTGCACCGCGTCCAGCCCGGCGGGGTCGAGGGCGGCCAGCGCCCGGAGGTAGGAGGGGCGCTCGTACCCGTGCGGGGTGCGCGTCCAGAAGCGGCGCAGGAAGGGGACGGCCCCGGCCGAGGCGGGGCCCAGCCGGGCCAGGCCCCGCGCCATCGCCATCGGGCCGCACCAGGTGCGGTCCGCCCAGTCCCGTTCCAGCTCGGCGAGCAGGGCGGGGGCGTCCTGCGGCTCCCCGTGCCCGGCCAGCACCAGCAGGCCCTCCCAGGCCAGCCAGCGGGTGCCGGAGGCGGCCCAGTCGCGGGCGGCGGGCATCGCGTGGGCGCCGAGCCCGGTCAGCAGGCTTCCCACCAGCGGCAGCGCGTGCCGGCCGTCGGCGGTGCCGAGCGAGGGGACCAGCGGGACGAGTCCGGGCTCCGGGTCGCGGTGGTGGTGGAGGACGTAGAGGGCGTCCGTCCTGCGCTCGTCGGACGCGGCCGGGTCGGCGACGACCGCGAGGAGTTCCGCGCCGGTCAGTCCGGCCAGGGGGGCCGGCCTGGGCGGGCGGCGCTCGGGGGTGGGGAAGGCCACGCCCCAGTGCTGCCAAGCCTTCGCCCAGGGCGTCGGGTCGCCGTCGCCGCCCAGCCGGGCCCGGGCGGCGCCTCCCAGGTCCTCCCACCACTCCACCGGCCAGTGGGCGGACACCGACTCCAGGACGGACAGCCAGTGCGTGCCCTCCCGGATGTGCGCCCGCAGGATCTCCCGCGCCTCGGCGGAGCCGGACAGGGCGAGCCGTTCGAGGATCCGGGCGGCCTCCACGGCGTCGTGCTCCCCGGCCGTGGCGAGGGTGTCGGCCACCGGGGCGAGTGGCAGCTCCAGGTCCCGCAGGAGCCGGGCGAGGTAGACGCGGTGCTCGTCGACCAGCCAGTCCCAGCGCCAGTCCGTCCGGACGCAGGCGTAGACGGCTTCGGCGGCGGCCGCGGGGTCCTCGGCGGCCCGCAGCGCGCCCAGGCCCCGGCCGCGCTGGAGCAGGCCGAGCAGGGTGTCCGCCCGCGCGTAGGCGACGCTGTCGTCGTCCGATTCCTCGGCCGTCACCGCCGCGCCTGCCCGGCGAGTCGTACCCCGGCGGCCTCGCGGACCTCCGGGTCCTCCATCGGGTCGTCGCGCAGGTCGGCGATCCTGCGCAGCGCGTGCGGCCGGTCGGGGGCGTGCGCGATGCCCAGCAGCCGGGCGTTCGCCTCGCAGTCCCAGAGCGACTCGACGAAGGCTTCGGCCGTACCGGCGGCTCCGATCGCCGCCAGCGCCTCCAGGTAGGCGGGGCGCTCGTACGAGTGCGGGGTGCAGAGCCAGAAGCGGCGCAGCAGGGAGACGGCGTCGGCGGCCTTCGGGCCGAACCGGGCCAGGCCTCGGGCGAGGGTGTCCGGGCCGCACCAGGACCGGGCCACCCACGCCTGTTCCAGCGCGGCGACCAGGGTCGGTATGTCGCTCTCGTCGCCGTGGTCGGCCAGCACCGTGCAGCCGACCCAGGCGAGCCACTCGTGCGGCGACGCCGCCCACTCCCGGGCAGGGGGCGCGGCGTGCCCGGCGAGCCGGTCGACGGCCCGCTCCAGGTACGGCAGCGGCCGGGTGCCGTCGGCGGCGCCGAGCCCGGGGACCAGCGGGATCAGCGCGGGCTCGGGCGGGCGGAGCGAGAGGGCGCGGAGAGCGGAGGCCTTGGCGCTCTCGGAGGCCGCCGGATCGCGCAGCAGGGCCAGCAGGCCGGCGCTGTCCCGTTCCGGGTACGGATCCGGGCGGTGCACCGGGTGGTGCGCGGGCGGCTCGTCGGCGTCCTCGTCCGGGACGAAGTCCGGCAGCGCCGCCCGGGCATCCGCCGAGCCGGCGAGCACCAGCAGCTCCAGCACACAGGTGGCCCGGTCGCGGGTGTCCTCGTCCTGGGCCGTCGCCATCTCGACCACGGGCCCGACCGGGAGTTCGAGGTCCCGGATCAGGCGGGCGAGGTACAGGTGCCGGTCGTCGACCTGCGAGTCCCAGCGCCAGTCCCAGCGGATGCAGCCGTGGACGAGTCCGGCCACCGACGTCCGGTCCTCGGCGGCCAGCAACACGCCTTGGCCCCGGCCGCGTTGCAGGAGCCCGGGGAGCGTGGTCGGCGGCGCGTAGCGGTCGGAGTCGGAGTGCATGGGATACATCGTGCCGCAACCCCCGGCGCACAGGCGGCGGGGGTCGGCGGCCGGGCAGAGGGGGCTGCTGCCGGGCGGAGGGGCGGCGCGGTCAGCCGTCCTCGTCGGGCGGGGTGGCGCGGAGGGCGGTGACGACGCCCAGGGCGACGGTCACGAAGGCGAGGGCGAGGAGGACGGCGAAGGCCGTCCCGACCAGGAACCTCACCTGGTCCTGCGCTCGGCGGCCAGGAGCAGGGTGAGGAGGTTGAGGAGGGTGGAGGCCGGCGCGGTGCCGAAGCGGACGAGGACGCGGTCGTCCGGGGTCCTCTTGGTGTTGAGGGTGGGGAAGATGAGGCCGAACTCGCGGCCCCGGTCGTCGACTTCGTCCAGGAGGGAGCGGATGTGGTCGTGGGTGTAGTAGCGGATCCGGTGGTCCGTCGGCAGCATCGGCTGCGGGAGGGGGCGGTAGATCATCAGGCCGCGTCCTTCTCCAGCTCGAACCAGACCGATTTGCCGTGCTCCTGGGGGTCGACGCCCCAGCGGTGGGTCAGGCCGGCGACGAGTTGGAGCCCCCGGCCGGACTCGGCGAGCAGGGGCGGGGCCTGCGGGTTCGGGGAGAGGGGGCTCTCGTCGGAGACGGAGACGCGCAGGACGGTGCCGAGGAAGAGGATCTGGATGATCGGGGCGGGGGTGCCGCCGTGCCGCCAGGCGTTGACGAGGAGCTCACCGAGGGCGAGTTCGGCGTCGAAGGTGGCGGAGGGCTGCCACCCGGAGCGGACCATCGCGTCCCGGAGGGACTGGCGGGTGAGGGCGAAGGTGGGCGTATTGAGGTGACGCATGGGACTTCTCCCGAGGCGTGAGTGAGGGAAGAACCGGCGGAACACATGTCGCCGTGAGCAAGGCCAGGCCAAGTAGGTGGATGGACGTGGCTGCTCTGCGGTGCTTGCTAGCAGGCATTACTGACGATCCGTCGGACCGAGGTAAGACCGACCATACCCCAGCGACATCACATGTGATCCCAAATCTGGATAGGTTCATCCTCAAGTGGACCCCGCGCACGCCAGCGCGGCAGACTTGAGGCACACCGGCAAGGAAGGAACCAATGCCGCCACGACTCAACCCAACAATCCGTCAACGCCGCATCGGGACCGAGCTTCGGAAGATGCGCGACGCCGCAGGGCTGTCGACCGGAAACCTGAGCAGAGCCCTCGGCATCGACAGGACTCAGGTCAGCCAGATAGAAGCGGCCAAGGTTGGTGTGAGTCCCGAGCGGCTCCGATCCTTCGCCGCCGCCTGCAAGTGTATGAACGAGCCGTTGATCGACGCCTTGGAATCGATGATCCAGGACCGCTCGAAAGGCTGGTGGGAGGAGTACCGAGGTACCGTCCCGGACGGAATCCTCGAAAACGCTGAGCTGGAGAAGACCTCCCGCGAGTTCATGTTGTGGGTCCTCACCCACATGCCTGGCGTCTGCCAGACCCTCAGCTACGCCGCTTCCGTATTCGGGCGTGTGATCCCTCCACTTCCCCGGCATGAGCTGGAGACCCGTACCGCGTTCCGGATGCAACGCAAAGCCGACCTTCGCCGCGACCCGAAGCCGGTGACCTTCTTCATCTACGAATCGGTGCTGCGGACACGGTTCGGCGGTAGCCAGATCCTCAAGGAGCAGCTTTCCTCCCTCCTTGAAGACTCCGAGTTGCCCTGGATGACCATCCGAGTCGTACCGTTCGACATCGACACCTTCCCAGGGGCCGTCGAAAGCCTCACCTATGCGTTCGGCGCCGTCCCTGAGCTTGACACCGTTGAGCGGGAGTCTTCCCACAGCACTGAATACCTCGATGCTGTCAGCGAGCTGACCAGCTACCGCCACATCTTCGACCGCATCGAATCGGCTGCCCTGAACGAGGCTGGCTCCCGCGATCTGATCCGCAAGGTCGCACGAACCCTATGAAAGGCCCATGATGACCGACTCCGAGTGGCAGAAGTCCTCGTTCAGCGGAAACGCCGAAAACTGCGTTGAGCTCCGCACAGCGAGCGGAGCGGTCGAACTTCGCGAGTCCGACGAGGGCCACACCATCCTCCGCACCACCCCCGCCACCCTCGCCGCCCTCCTCCACGCCACCAAGGCCGGCGAATTCGACCACCACGCCTGACCCTTCGCGTCCCCTCGCCCTCCCCGGGCGAGGGGACGTACCATCGGCCACTCAGCCCAGGAGGCCGACATGACCGACACCGAGTGGCAGAAGTCCTCACTCAGCGGCAACGTCGAGAACTGTGTGGAGGTCCGCACAGCGAGCGGAGCGGTCGAACTTCGCGAGTCCGACGAGGCCCACACCATCCTCCGCACCACCCCCACCACCCTTGCCGCCCTCCTCCACGGCATCAAGGCCGGCGAATTCGACCACCACGCCTAACAGTTCCACCCCACGCCCCCTGGCTCCACCGAGCGAGGGGGCGTACGATCGACCACCCAACCCGGAGGCCGAGATGTCTCAGAATCAATGGCAGAAGTCGTCCTTCAGCAGCTCTGGCGAGATGTGCGTTGAGGTCCGCAGGGCCGACGGTCTGGTCGAACTCCGCGAGTCCGACGAGGGCCACACCATCCTCCGCACCACCCCCACCGCCCTCGCCGCCCTCCTCCACGCCACCAAGGCCGGCGAATTCGACCACCACGCCTGACGTTCACGGCCCCCTCGCCCTCCCCAGGCGAGGGGGCCCAGGAACTCAGCTGGGATCGCTACTCGACGCGGCGTCGCGGGTCATGCGGATGTTCGGCAGTCTCCCCCGCCAGAGCTCCCGCTCGCCCGTGGCCCGGAATCCGTACCGTCGGTAGAAGCGGATCGCGCGCTCGTTGTAGTCGGTGACCCACAGGCGCATGGGCGCGCTCCCCGCCCAGGCGAGGAACTCGTCCATCAACCGGCCGCCGATGCCCCGGCCCTGGGCTTCGTCCAGCAGGTACATCGGCCCGAGGGTGACCTCCTCGTCCCGGCGGCCGCACAGGAACCCGAGGATGTCCGTCCCGGAGCGGACGACACGGCAGAACAGCAGGTCCGGTTGCCTCTCGGCCGCCTCGATGAACTCCCGCCACTGGGCGACCCCCTCCACGGTCGCGGAGGAGCCACGGTGCTCCCGGATCCAGGCTTCGTCGATCCCCGCGTCCGCGCGGGGATAGGTCTCCAGCCACACTCTCAGCTGCAGCGGGCCCAGACGGGCGGCGTCGTCGGCCCGAGGGGATTCGATCACATCAGTCATGGCGGCCATCCTCAACGAAGCCCCCCGGCCCTCTCGCGCGATTTCTCGGACCGTCACGCCACTTCCGACCGCCTCCGTGCCCGGGTGAACCGGCGGTACACGACATGGACCGCGAGGCCCACCAGGGTCATGACCACCGACGCGACCAGTGCGACCACATCGAGGACGTTGCGGCCCAGCGAGTTCCAGAAGCCGATGCTCGAAGCAAGGGCGGCGGTCTCGGTGTGCCGGGGGTCGTACACCACCGTCACGGTGTCCCGTTCCTTCACGGTGTCGGTGACGTAGGCCAGCCCGGTCTCGACGGATGCCCCCTCGGACGTCGTGAACCGCACCCGGCAGTCGGCGTTGCCCGCCGGGTTGTCCTGCGGGTTGGCCACTGCCGCGCACTCGGTGACGACCGCCGAGGCGTGGATGCCCCTGCTGCGGAGGGCCGATGTCACGCCCATGTCGTGCGGTATCAGATAGACCAGGCTGAGGACGAACAGCAGGACCCCCAGGGCGATCATCGCGAGCGAACCGTTCCGTACGGTCCGGCCGTGGTCCGGCGTGTTCTCCATCGGTCCCCCACTATCGGCCCAACTGCCCACGACACGCCCACGTTAGCCGCACCCACCGACAGCGGCCGCGCCTCGGAGCGCCGAACCTGCCGCCCGGAGCACCTCCCTGCCCGTGCGAGGGGGCGTACCCAACCAGCCTGCCCCTCCCCCGCGCCAGTCGTCCGCCCCCGATCGGGTGAACACCGCCCCGACCCCAACTCCCGGGCCCCGCCCGCCCCGTACAACTGTCATGCCAATCCGCCGCACACGGAAGGAATGACAGTCATGACGCGACTGGACTCCGGCCTCCACGTCATCACCGCCGGTACCGCCCTCGTCGGCCGCGCTCTCCTCGAAACCAAGGACCTCTCCCCGAAGGCCGTCTTCCACGGCACCGAGGACCAGGACGCCATCTGGATCGTCGAAGCGCTCCCCAACGGCCGCTACAACCTCTACTCCAAGGGCGCTCCGGCCGGGGTCGAGGACCGCAAGCCCGCCGGGCCGGTCGTCACCTTCCTCATCGACCAGGCGGACGCCGTCGAGTGGGAGCTGGCCCCGGTCGCCGACACCCCGAAGGCCTACCGGATCATCAGCCCGCAGGGCGCCGCCTGGACCGTCGCCGATCCCGGGGAGCCGGGCCGGATCGAGGCCCTGCCCGTCCAAGGCGACGTCTTCACCTTCACCCGCATCGGCCCCTGACCCCTCCCCCGCTCGCCCCCGCGCGTGGGGGGTCGGCCCCGCCCGCGTGCCCCCCCCCCCCAGCCCCCCCCCCCCACCCCCCCGGAAC